>CAZSPJ010000064.1:0-4671 GCA_964608795.1 uncultured Candidatus Poseidoniales archaeon
GAGGCGGTGGCGGAAGAGGCAGGGATTCTCGTGGCCATCGATCTAGTAACTCGGGCGGCTTCAATGACTCAAATATGAAGCCAGGGGATTGGAATTGCCCAAAGTGCAAGAATCACAATTACGCCAAGAGGACAGTGTGCAACCGCTGCGACACCCGGAAGCCGGTCGAAGGCAAGGGATCGAGGAAGACCCAGGGGAGGAAGCGCAGGCCTAATCTCAGAGAAAACTGGAAGGGCAAGGGTCGACCGAGGAGCAGGGGTGGTGGCAGGGGCCGTTGATTGGCAATCTCCTACCCCAGCCTTCATGCATCGCGTGCCTCAGCAAGGGCCATGGCCAAGAGTTCCGAGATGGCTTGGCTCGATGCAATCGAGGCTGAGCAGTCGGGCGACAGGGAGGCTGCCCTAGACGCGGCCAAGAAAACGGTGTCAATCGACCCTAGCCACGCCGATGGGTGGATGGGAGTGGCCCGCTGGTCACTACCTGCTGAGACTAGAGGCAAACAGGAGATGCCTGACCTCAAGCAGTCGGCGAAGGCGATGGCGGCACTGCGTAGAGTCGTACAAATTGATCCTGAGAGTTTTGATGCTTGGAGGCTCGGAGGTGTCCTCCTAGTTGACCACCTAGGGATGCTAGAAGATGGGCTCAAGTGGTGGCAGGATAGGCGTGAAGTGGTTCCTTACGAGGTCGCTCCGTTAATCGAACAGATAGGCATTCTAGTCAGACTAGGGCACTATGAGGAGTGCGCTGAACTCCTTGAAGAACTATTCAGTGAGGGCATGGAAGCCACCAACGGCAACCAGCTTGCTCGTATGGAATCGGTGAATCGGATGGTATCCAGAGCCGCTAAGATGGAAGAGGATGAAATCTTCAGACCTCAGAACCCCAAGCATCCGCGCTGGGCGATAATCGAGAGGATGAAGAAGCGTAAGCCAATCTCTCCCACTTTCTTCCTAGTCACCTTCATCGCGCCCATAGTGTTCCTCCTAGGGACTATTTCGATGACGCTCGTTGGGGATTCGACCTGGGGCTTCCTCATGGTCTTCATCTTCATATTGGTCTGTTTCATGGCGATATCGCGCGTCACCTCGGGACTCCTGCACAAATTGAATCGGCACGCTCTGGACCTCGACCGGGCGATTGATTGCGAGACCAGTAGCGGTCGGGTCTGCATACCCGAGACCGTCAGGTACAGCAAACTGTACGCCGCCATGGTCAGACAGAGGATGCCGGCCCTTGGTGAGAGGCTCGAACTGGTAGTGCAGTCCGGAGACAAACTGCCGATAAGGTGGAGTCCTGACATTCCCGAATTCTCGGTCTTTGAAGAGGATTGGGTGGCCGAGACTGAAGAGAAAATCGAAGCAGATGAGTTTGAGTCGTTGGAGGACTAGGTTCCGGCGCTGAAGTCGCTGAGGTAGGCAGTCTGCTCGGGCGTCAACTCGTCGATGCTGATTCCTGCTGTCTCAAGTTTCAGTGCGGCCAGCTCGGAATCCTGCTCAGGGCTGATGTCGTAGACCATGTTGTCGTAGTCTCTGCCCTCAGAGGCTAGGCGGCACAGTGCTAGGAACTGATTGGCGAACGACATGTCCATCACTTCACTGGGATGACCTTCTGCCGCTGCGAGGTTCACCAGACGGCCTCTGGCTAGGAGGTGTATCGTACGACCGTTTTCCATCTGGAAGGCCTCGTTGTTCTCCCTGATGGTACGGTAGCCGGTCGAGCGCTCCTCGAGATCGGGTATGCTGATCTCGCAGTCGTAGTGCCCGGTATTGCAGACTATGGCACCATCCTTCATCGACTCAAAGTGCCTACCTACTATCACGTCCTTCATACCGGTGGCGGTGCAGAAGATGTCCCCGAGAGAGGCGGCATCGTCCATCCTCATGACTCTGAAACCGTCCATCACGGCCCTGAGTGCCGCCAACGGGTCAACTTCGGTCACGATGACATTCGCCCCCATCCCTCTCGCACGCGCAGCGAGGCCCTTGCCACAGTGGCCGTAGCCAGCGACCACGAAGTCCTTGCCAGCCAGAAGAACACTGGTGGCCCTAATGATGCCGTCCAAAGTCGATTGGCCGGTGCCATGCACGTTGTCGAAGTCCCACTTAGTGGCCGCGTCGTTCACCGCGATGACAGGATACAGAAGCTCCCCTGCCTCGGCCATCGCCCGTAGGCGGTGAACCCCGGTGGTAGTCTCCTCAGTGCCCCCGATGATGCCCTCTGCCAACTCGGGGAAGCTGCTGTGGACCCGATAGATTAGATCGGCACCGTCATCGAGGGTAAGCGTCGGAGCGAAGTCGAGGGTCCGGTCGATGCATTGGTAGAACTCCTCGGCATCCTGACCATACCAGGCATGGATGCCGTAGCCCTCCCTAGCCAGCCAGGCAGCCACGTCATCTTGGGTCGAGAGTGGGTTACAGCCTGACCAAGACACCTCGGCCCCAGCCGCCGTGAGTGCCTCAATCAGGACCGCGGTCTCTTTGGTGACGTGTAAGCACCCAGCGACGCGTTGGCCAGCCAGAGGTTTCTCGTCCTCAGTTGCGGCTCGCAAAGCGGCCAGAGCCGGCATCCTGCTTCGCGCCCAAGCAATCCTAGCCTCGCCAGCGTCGGCGAGGGAGATGTCGGCTACCGTATGCTGCCCGGATGTGTCCACAGCCTACGCTGTTAACACTCCGTCTTCAAGTTGCGTCTGGAGCTGTCGCTTGGCGGCTCGCGTCAGCCGCCATCCTTGCGTTGCTGTTCGTAATATTGAGCGTAGTACTGCTTAGCGTACGTCCGGGCGGTCTGTTCGTCATACCCCGAGGCGACCATCTGCTGGACGTAGGCCTCGACTGGATCCATCTCCTCGACGCCTCCGAACTGCTCGACTGTGTCCTCGTCGGAGTCATCCTTGCCTCGGCCGCGCATCATCATCGTCACCACCACCACGAGTAGTAGTACGAACACGCCGATGCCCCCGATGAGCAGCATGCTCATGCCCTCTCCATCGTCGGTGGGCTCGGGCTCAGGGAGATGAGGCACTAGAGTGATTCCAATCTCCTGATAGAGAGTGTGCCTCTCGCCATCTCCCTCCTTAATTTTCACATAGATGGTAGCGGCTACGCCTGTCTCTTGATAGAGGTCTGAGATGTCCAGAGTCATCGTGAACTGCTGATTGTCGGAGAGCAGTTCTGTGACGTTGTACTTGCCAATCGACTTCTGAGTAATCTTCTGGGTCGGAGTGTAGTCCAGTACGGCCTCGGTCAGAGCGACCTCGATGATGACGTCACTGTTCTCGGCGCCTGAGATCAAGGTTCCAGTGATGGTCACCAGATTCGCGTTCTGATTATCGTTGGAACCTGGGTTGGTGAACTGCACTATCGGCTCATCGTCGCCGAAGTCCTCGCCGACGACGACGAAGTACATCCTGTGCTTCTCGCTCTGCTTGCCCGCCTTGTCGTAGACAATCAACTCGATGCGGATCTCATTCTCGAGGTTCCCATCCGGACTGGCAGTCAGATTCCTGAACACGTAGGACCACTCATCACCACCGGCAGCCGCCGGAATCTGGAAGACGTGGCCCTCTAGAGTCGGGTCGTCGCTGTCCCACGGGTAGTCGAAGAAGACCTTCCACTCGTAGAGCTCTATGCCCTTCTCGCCCTCGGGGGCGTCAGGGTCGTAGCTCTCACTAGCATCGAACGAAACGCTGAGATCGCCTGTGTCTGACAGTCTGGCCCGATATATCGGCCACTCTACTTCGGCTACCGTCTTGGTGCCGTCGAGGGTGACATATTCGCTGCTGGTGGCGTCTTCGACCATGACTGCGCTAGCAACAGGTCTGAACTCGTCTGCAAGAGTGTCGTCTGTCACCATGCGGATGTAGGTCATTCGAGTATGTCCAGCATCGTCGTGCAGATATAGAGTGAGCAGCCACTCAGCGCCGATTCGGCAGCCTGTGGACGAGGTCGTATCGCCGACGCAGAAGGAGCCGAGGGTTGGGATGCTCGGGCTAATCTGCTGGGTGTGACTGTACTCTCCCGCGTCGATGACCAAGCCGTCCCATCCCGTCACCGAGTCGTTGTTCCCCGGCTCCAAGGTCCAGTCAGCGACGACCCCTTCGACGGAGGTCACGAAACTGAAGTCGAGGTCGGAGTTGCTCTTGATGTACATCGTCGCATAGGCGCCAGTCACGGTGTCTATGGAGGGGGCCTCGCCGTTGATGGTGAGTTCGAAGCTCTCGCCGGCGATGCCGAAGCCGGTGGGATACGGCGTCAGGTGGTAAGCCAGCATGTTGGACAGCAGTGGTATGCTCGCCCCGCCGTACTCCTCGGAGACGCTCGGGTTCTCAACATCGATGGTGGTCACTATTAGACCTCCAGCACCCCTGTTGCATACCGATAGCAGAGACTGAGTCTCGTATTCGGAGTCGCGCATCAGCGTATGGAAGGTCCCTGTCGGATCGCTGATGCGCCCGCCGCACACCTGCGGTATCTGGGTCGATTGAACCTGTGCCGCATCGAGTCCGGCCAAAGCGACGTGTGAGCCACCGTTGATTCCGCTGAACGCAATCGGGTTGACATTGCTGAGTATCGGGTGGTACTGGTCGACAATGGTGAGGTTGCTGAAGTGGACTCTGTTGTCAACGGTGAAGTTGACCTGGTTCCTCATCGCAATATCCATTCCGAAGGGCAGCCT
>CAZSPJ010000065.1:0-4593 GCA_964608795.1 uncultured Candidatus Poseidoniales archaeon
CCACGCACAGTGATGGAAGCACCCCGTTGTACATGACGCTCAACGGCTCGTCGATGGCCACGCCTGTCGTCGCTGGTGCTGCGGCGATGGTCAGGCAGTACCTCAGGGAGACAGAGGGCATCAGCGAGCCGCGCTCCGATTTGATTCGAGCGATTCTGATCAACGGTGCGGAGGACATCGGCGCCCCTGACATCCCCAATCCGGCCGAGGGCTGGGGGCAGATTGACCTTCAGAACAGTCTCTATCCGTCTTCAGGGGGGCAGAGCCTACCTGTCCTGTATGACGACTCGCGCGAGTTGCTGCCCGGCCACGCTTTCCTCTACACCTTCGACATCGATGGCAGCAAGGGCTTGGATATCACGCTAGTATGGAACGACAAGGAAGGTTCGGCGGTCGCCGATCAGAGCGCCGCCCGACTGGTCAACGATCTCGACTTGAGGGCGATTTCGCCCGATGGGTCTGTTTACATCGGCAATCAGTTCTCTAACGGGCTCAGTTTCTCGGGCGGCAGTGAGGACCGGCTGAACAACGTGGAGAGGGTGCGCCTGCCTTCCAGCACCTCGGGTACATGGACTGTCGAGGTCGGTCACGCAGGGGGGACGCTACAGGACTACGCCATCGTGCTGAGTGGGTTGGCTACTGAGTTGGAGCAGGCGGACCTGACTGTGTTCGAGGGCTCCCTATCGAGTTCCGTCGAGAGTCCCCTGCAGGGCGACACCTTCCTCGTCGAAACCGCTTGGAAGAATCAGGCTGCTGCTACTACAGGGGCCTACTCGATCGAGGTCGAGGACATCACTGCAGGGGCTGTGATACACACCTCGCAGCGATCGTCGCTCGGCGGTGGCATGCTCGACTCGCTATCCTTCCCTCACTCATTCTCGACCACTGGGCTGCACGTCCTCGAGTTGAGACTCGACTCGTCCTCAGAGGTTAACGAACTAAATGACGAGTCTAACGGAATCGACAACAACCGTATTCTCCTGCATGTCAACGTCTCGCAGATCGGAGTCAGACTCACTCCTCTGATGCAGGACGGGAGTTTCCCCAGCAACCCCGCTGAACTCAACCAGGCCATGACGAGGACGTTGGACCCAAGGACAGCCAGCTGGGTCCTATTCGATCTCGAGATGCGCAATGAGGGGACCTCGGAGATCTCAGTGGGGCTGAGCGTATCGCCCGTACAATTGCTGGGTGATGACGGGGTTCTCTACTCACCGCGGGACGAGTGGTGGAAACTAATCAACGAGTCCGGACCGTGGTCACTGGCTCCGTTCGGCGAAGAGGGTGACAGAGTCGTGGTCACCCTGAACATGTCAGATATGGACACCGACCTGTCCAGCCCCTCGGATGCCGTGTACGCTCTGCCGGGTACCTTCGTCTCCGATCTGACTCTGTTCGACACCAACGCGCCCACTATCTCTCACAGCATCAGGCTGACAGCATTCGTGGAGAGAGTTGAGGGCCTTTACACCATAGTCGCAGGGACGGAGGGACTGGGCGCTGAGCCCGGCGAGTTCGCTGTCTTCTCACTCTCTATCAAGAACACCGGCAACGGTCCAACCCAATACACAGTCAGTTGCGAGACAACCGACCGCTGGACCATACACATCGGCAACAGTCAGTCATCCGAGATAACCCTCGAACCGCTGAGCAGACTTCAATTCCTCCCTCTGCCTATCAGAGTCAGAGTCCCCGATGCTGAAGACGGGCAGCCTTCCGCAGGACTCACACAAAACATCGAGTGCATCACGACTTCGGTCAATGACCCAACCCTAGAGACCACAGAAGGGGCTGTAGTCACCGTACTGGAGAGCCTCGACTTCTCACCCGAGTTGTTCGATTCCGACGGAGTCGCTCTCGGGCCTCTGGCGATAGCGGATCCTAGGCCCGTCTTGAATAACGACGTAGTAACGACCGAACTGGTCGTCTCCAATGACGGCAACGTGCCGATGCAGTTCGTCGTCCAGGCTTTCTCGTCTCAGAACACTTGGCCCATCCAGATATCAGAGGGTTCGGACGTACAATCAGAGGAAATCGCACTCGACATTCCCGCCGGTGCATTCTCCACTGTCACTATCGTCACCATAGTACCTCCCGCTGCAGATATGGGAGTATCCAACACCATCACCATACGCACGACCCTCGCTGATGGCCCCACCGTCACCAACGCCACACGCCTAGTGGTGCAGGAGATCGCCACCTTGGACCTCTCTTGGAACGCCACCATGGCCATCGCACTGGGGGTTCCCGGTACCGCCGACATACACGCTCACAACACCGGCAACGTTGAACTCGACATCAGCCTGACAATGGGTACTCTTCCAGACGGCTGGTCTGGAGGGTTCCTCTCTGGAAGGGACTTCTCCATGGAGATGAACCAAGAGGCCACTATCACGGTCGGCATCGATCTTCCAGGTAGCCTCCCTGTCGGGTCCGCAGGTCAGACGGTTTCGGTCATCATCGAAGCCACCTCGCCATCTGGTGACGATGTGTATGTCTACACGGTAGAGATGGATGTCGAGGTGCTGCCCTCTGTATGGATTGGGTTGTCTTGCGATTCACCGACGATCGAGGATATCGGGGCCGACGGGCGGACCTTCGAGGTCGTAATAACCAATCTGGGAAATTCTCTGGCCGAGGTAATAATCTGGACTAGCGGCCTAGACGGCTGGGACGTACAAGTAAGTCAGACCCAACCGACGATTCTGGTGGCGGGCGAATCCTTCGTAGTTACAGTCACCGCAACCCCTGGCGAAGGGGCTTCTAACGGCCTTACTCACATTCAATTCAGCTCTAACTCAACCGACTCCGGTGACGGTCTCACCAGCATTACAGGGGGCACTCTGGAATTGGGCATCAGCAAGGCCAGGGATTCCAGCAGAGGCGGGCTCGGTGGCATACTCGACAGCCTCGGACTTCCCGATTGGACCCTAGCCCTGATTTTCCTCGTCATGCTTGGTTCAATCATAGTCTCAGGAGTGAGAATGCGCAAATCCTCGGTGACTTCCCTCAGTCCTGAGGAGGAGCTGATTCCCGAGGGTTCAGCACTTCTGGCTGGAACTCAATCCGAGAGAAAGGCAGCTGCCTTGGAGACCTCAGCCTCGGGTGAGGTCCTGACTGGAGGGGTCAGCGACGAGGAGATCCAAGCCGCCATAGCCCAGTCTTCTCCAATGCTCAAACCACCTTCTAGTACGGAAGGGGCTCCGCCGCTTCCTCTGGGCGGTCTGCCCGAAGGCTGGACCATGGAACAGTGGACGGCGTACGGCCATCTGTGGTGGGAACAGAACAAGCCGTAGTCTGCGCTTTGCTTATCACTCGGACCACTCCCGAAGCACCATGAGCGGCTCGATAGTGCTGTTCGGACCTCCGGGTGCCGGCAAGGGCACCCAAGCCAGCAGGATTTCATCCCTGACCGGCAAGCCTCAGGTATCCACTGGAGACATGCTGCGCGCCGCAGTAGCTTCGGGCTCTGAGTTGGGGGCCGAGGCCAAGGGCTACATGGAAGCCGGCTTACTGGTCCCCGATGAAGTCATCATCGGACTAATCTCCGAGAGGCTGCAGGAGCCCGATGCCGTATCCGGGCTGCTGCTGGACGGCTACCCTAGGACAATCGCTCAGGCCGAGGCGCTGGCCGAGGTTGAGGAGGTCTCCACCGTGATTTCCATAGAGGTCCCCGACGAAGCCATCGTCGAGCGAATAGTCGGCAGGAGGATGGATCCGGAGACCGGGAGGATATACCATATCAGATTCAACCCCCCTCCCGCTGAACTCTCCGAGCGAGTCATCCAGCGTAAGGACGACAACGAGGATACAGTGTGGAACAGACTGTCCGCATACCACGAGCAGACCGCTCCTTTGGCGGATTGGTACGAGCAGAGAGAAGTGCTCGTCAGAATCGATGGTAATCGATCCATCGAGGCGGTAGGAAATGCCATCGAGGATGCGATTGCATCGCAGGTGAATCAAGATGACTAACCGACGCCGCAGCAGGGACTCGAAGAGGAAGAGAAGGGCCTCCGGAGCCATCGAGGAACTGTCCTCCGTCCTCCGCTCCTACGGGACCACGGACCCCGAGACCATTGACGCTGCTGCAAGGGATATCCTCAGAATCGGGAAGCGGCATGGCGAGCGTCCCGATTCTGAGATTTCCAGACTGATCTGCAGGGACTGCGAAGCGGCTCTGATTCCAGGGCGCAATGCGAGATTCAGGGTCTCAGGTGGCATGCTGGTCATCACCTGTGAGGACTGCGGCAGGATAGAGCGCTCGGGGCCGGACTTCAAGGGAGGTGATTCTGATTAGCGCAAAAATACCACAATCGATTCTTCGGATGGCTAAGGACAGATCCACTCCCATCACCGTGAGAATAGGCAAGGACGGAATCACCGACTCAGTGGTATCCGAGTTGAGCGACCAACTCAGCAAGAGAGGGCTGGTCAAGGCGAAGGCCAACCGGGGCATGCTGAACGGCTCATCAGAGAGAACAGATGCGTTTGAGGGGCTGGCTGATGCCACTGGCTCTCTACTCGTTCATAGCAGGGGAAACATCGCAGTTTTCTGGTCTGGCAGGAGTTAGATTGTGAAAACTATCCTCT
>CAZSPJ010000066.1:0-4556 GCA_964608795.1 uncultured Candidatus Poseidoniales archaeon
AGTGGATCGTGCTTGAGTGCACCGCCCCCTATGCGCTTGAACTGCCGGTCTCTGTACTTGCGTTCCTTCCAGCGATATTTCTTACGGTCAGTCTTCATCTTTGGTCCAGAGAACAATCCACGACCCAAGTACACACCACAAAAGACGCCCCGCCGACCCACCGATGGTATAAGAGCGTGACGGACTCACCGTAGGTGAGTGCTGCCCGAGGGGGGTTCTGCGTTGCTAACATTGAAACAGATTAGGCCCGGCGACGGACCATGGCGTTCCGAGATCTGCTAGAAGGAGTGAGTCGTGACACTGCGCCTGTCAGCGTTGATTTGGAGATGCGAGACAGGACTTCTGCTACAGGAGGCATGGGTGTCGTGTACAGCGATGTCATCGAAGCCCCGGGGCATAGTGCTGCGCTAGATGTTCTGGTCAGGGACCGTCTCTGCGAGGTCTTCTCAGTCAGTCCCGGCGAGCTTATCGACGTGCTAGCCTGGGGGATGGCTAATCCCGAGCATCCCGTCTTGGTCGACCCTTCCGAGGCAGAGGTGTTTCAGTGCAGGCAGGAGCCTGTTGACCTATATGGAATACCGATACCCAGGCACTACCAAGAGGATGTAGGGAGGTATCAGTCCGCATCCGTCATCATAGCGGAGTACGGAGGTATACGGAACATGTCTTATCACCGTCAGTTGCTGCGCGACGAGACGCACTGCGTGGCCCGATTCGTTCCAAGGCATCTACGGACCATGTATGAGATGGCCAGGGCTAACGGGGACGAGGTTCCCATTGCAGTCGTCAATGGGGCCGATGCAACTGTCCTACTGGCTGCGGCTATGTCATTCAACGAGAACCTCGATGAGCTCACAGTAGCTGCAGCCCTTCACAACAAACTACACGGTGAGCCATTACGTATGGTCGAGCTCCCGAACGGCATAGCCGTGCCAGCGGATTCTGAGTATGCGATGGAAGCTAGGATTACTCTCGAGTTGGATGATGAGGGGCCCTACGTAGATATCACCGGTACGGTCGATGAGGTACGGCAAGAGCCAGTGATAGAATACGATTCTGTGTACCACCGGTCCGAACCCGTGTTCCACGCACTAATATCGGCCGGAGTTGAGCATCGTACCCTGATGGGAATGCCTCGTGCTCCAACGATCAAGGCAGCGGTCTCAGATGTAGTCCACTGTACCGACGTCTACCTGACAGAAGGTGGCTGCGGATGGTTGTCCTCTGTCGTTCAAATTCAGCCTCAGAATGATGGAGATGGGATCAAGGCCATCCATGCTGCGCTCGACGGTCACCGCTCCATGAAGCAAGTCGTAGTTGTGGACGAAGACATCGACATAGCAGACCCGTCCAGAGTCGAATGGGCGCTGATGACCAGATGGCAACCCGATACAGATACCGTCATCCTCTCAGGTCAGAAGGGCTCGTCTCTAGACCCTAGTAGGAACGAGGATGGCACTACCAGCAAGATTGGGATGGACGCAACCCTTCCTGTAGGTGTGAACCGTGGACCGTATGAATCGGTCCTGTGAGGGGCAGATGCCAGAAACCACCGATGACGTGTCGAAGAAACTACAACACCCCCGGCGTAGCTTGGGAAACAGGCACAGAAGCCAAGCAGTGAAGTTTCTCTCATTGGCTGATTCTGATTCTCAGAACCTCGAATGGGCAGAGCAGAGCGCTAGACAGGCCGTACTACACGATTTCACTAATCCAGAGAATTGGAGGACTCTGGTGCAAGTCAAACTCGCAACAGGAGATGATAGTGGGATAAGAGCGGTTCTGAACGAGTTGTTCACCATTCTCGGCCGTGACCCAGAGGCACTGTCCCAACTGGATGGAGTCAGTATGATCGAATCTGGGTCAGCTATACTCGAAGCCAGCCTCAAAGCTGATTCACTCGACCCCGATGAATGGTGGGAATCGGTTTCGCAATCAGACGATGCACTTGTAGAATTCATTGAGCGGGTAAACAACTTAGATCTCAGTGACCAGCGAGCTAACCTGCTATTTTCAAGGAGATTGGAGAGAGTCAGGGACACGGGTATGGAGGAGCAGTATCTGAAACTCTCCAGAGTCCTCCTAGCTCAGCGACCTAGTAATCACGAAGCTTGGGCAGAACTGGGCAGGATGCACGAGAGACGGGGCGAATATGAACAGGCCTGGATGTGCTACGACCAAGCGCAGACGCACTTCCCGAATAAGGCCGTAAGAGATCGTTTCCGAGCGAGGATGGAAGCAAAGATGGATGGACGGGCTTCAGAGCCTTGGAAGGAGCCGGGGGTCGGCCAGAGAGTAGACTTTCTCAAGCGGATGCAGAAGTTAGCTACTCCAACCGATGAAGAGCCACAGGCTGCGAAGGGAGAAGGTGATGCTGGCACCAGTGACCCCGTGGAGGAGATACACCGATTGCTTTCCGAAGAACGGACTGCTGAGGCCTTCTTCCTAGCCCGCAGAATGGCGGCAGAGGGAGTCTCTGGAGCCGTTGAACTGGTTGAGGTAATTCGGGAGGAGATGCCATTTGAATGAGGCATTCGTATTGGTTTGGACCACGCCATCCTCAAATGAGGGTGAAGTGTGTTGGATAATGGTGCGTGACTCCCAGAGAGGCTGGGAGTTGCCCGGTGGCAAAATCGATGATGGGGAGGCTATCGACGAAGCGGCTCTGAGGGAGCTGTTTGAGGAGACTGGGTTACTGGGCACTGCGAGAGCTTACGATTCAGGCATTGTTGACGGCGGGCATGTGGTGTGGGTGGAAGTGGATGAGACCCCAGGCCCTGTATCATGGCATTCTCAAGAATCGAGGATTGAGGAAGTTGGATGGTGTATGCAGATACCTCATGACACTGGATGGGGGCCAGAAGAGATTGAGCTGCTGTTGAGTCATGATTGGAGCGCTTCAATCACGCTAGGATCTTGAATCTCCGTTATCCTCTCTGTGATAAGCTGCAGCCACGAATCATCTCTTAGGACCTCTGCAGCATCCAGTATGAGTCCGATGTCCCTGCGTTCGTCGCCTGAGACATCGTCCAACAGGACTGGGATTAGGGATTCCACTACCTCCCTGATATCTTCCGGGTTCGCTGGGACCCATGTTGTTCCCGGCCCACTCCGAGGTGCAGCCTCTGTTACTCGGGTGGCCATTCTAGGAGATTCACTATCTACTTCCTCAAGAGCGATATCGAGCCACTCCAGAGAAGCGGATAGGGCCTCTGGAGACATTCCTGATTGTGCCAGGCACTCCCTCGCAGTCCACAAGTGCCTCATGGCGGGATCGAAATCATCCAAACTGACTAGCATCCTAGCTGCCTCCAATCGAGATAGGCCAAGGACCTGTATAGGGTGTCCGCTAGATGATGAGATATCGGAGTGAGTAGCTAGAGACATCATCGTCTCGCCCCTGTTCCGATGCCAAGCAGCGAGGTTGAGTAGGCATATCCCATGGTTTGCCGAACCCGGAGCCAACGCATTCATCCTGTCTGCGCACCATCTCAGTTCTGCACCGACTAGAGAAGACTCGTTGGCACCGTGCAATGCCCTCTCCATTCGTATCATTGCCTCAATGACGGGGTCCCTCTCGTCCTTGGATCTCGATCTCTCAAGTATGCTTGCGGATTGTATGATAGCTGCAGCAGCGTCACCTTTGAGAATAGTCTGCCGGTACACTTTGAAATCCTCTTGCAGACGGGAGCTCGCTGCATCTCCGGAGCCCATCTCAGACCTCATTGGCCTTCGAACGACTTGGCCATCTCCTCATACTGTGACACAATAGCAGACTCTCTCTCAGCCAATCTGCCTGCATGAATCTCGAAGGTTGATTTCGATTCCTCGAGCTCCTTCGCGAGAGCCTCCCTGTCGTCCACTTCGAGAAGCAGATTGCCAACTGCTCTGAACACCGGTCGGGATGAATCCTGGGTCTCCAGTGCCTCAAGTGTAAGGGAAATCTCGTTCACCTGGGCGGAGACCGCCTGCAACTGCGAGCGTGTCAATTGCAGTTCCTGTGCGATTGCCTGCATCTCCTGCGCTGTCACGCTGTGATCCGTCATTCTCTCCCCTCTGTGATATCAAGGGCCTGCTCGCAAGCAATTAACCCACGCATCAGAGTGTTCCATCTAGCCCTCAGGTCGACCATGCTATCGGCCGTTTCATTGATTTTTATGGCGCCGTCGTGGTTGCTGAAATTTGCCTCGGTGACCAAAGAAGCCGCTAGAGCATCCGCATCAGAGTGAGTGAATTTGATTATGAGTCGTGAAGACTCATTCTTCCTCGGAGTCATCCAACTCGCCCTCAGCAAGCTTTCGCTCGTAGTCCAGTGCCGCCTGCTGCGCGATTACCGTCATATCTGTCGCGGTCTCTCCCTCCAAAGAGCGGCGGATGATTCTGTTGTTGGAGTCAGTGGCCCTAGTGAACGGTTCCCACACACCCCCGGTGAAGGTGTGATTGCACTTACGGCACTCCCAGATGCCGGCTGCCTTGCGTCGCACCTTCTGATATTGGCATACGGGACAGGTGTATTTACGAGATTTTTTCTTAAGAGCCGAGCCGGCTCTCCTGCG
>CAZSPJ010000067.1:0-4467 GCA_964608795.1 uncultured Candidatus Poseidoniales archaeon
TGCTGATCCCATCCGTTGAACAACCCATAGGTCAGCGCCCCAGCCCAGTACAGACTCCACAGGACGCCCCACAGGGACAGCAGGAGAATCAGAATCGAGTCGCCAAATGGAGAGACAGAGGCCCGCACGATTGTACCCGGATCCGGCTCGTTGAACACTCCATGATCAACAGCGGCGCTGAACTCCTCTACTGTCAACTCGATGCCGTCTAGCGCAGAGCGAGCGTCGTCGACACTGACTTCTCCTGATTGCACCTGCCGGAGCAGTTTCATCACTACGTCTTCCTTCACAGTTGATCACCTCTTCGGAGGTGCTTGATTCGCAATTTCAGCAGATTGCTCCTCCCGGCGTAGTGCTTGGAGAATCCGTAACGGAGGAACAAGCCGCAGAAGAGCAGGACGATGATAACCGCAGCGAATCCCAAGAGGCCGAGCCAGTGGGCCCGGAGCCCCGCCCCCATCTCGTGGATATTGACCCCCTCTACAGGAGGAGGGGGCTCTATTGTGCCGTTGCCCGAGAATACAACTCTCGTATTGCCGTCGTCCTCGCCTTCGGCGACGGAAGTTGTGAGTCTGTTCCACATGTCGAGCTCACTCGGCACCGAGTCGCCGTTGACTGAGTTGCCAGCTAGCCATAGGCTCACCACCCCCGCTCCAGAAGCAGGCGCAGTCCAGACGACTTCCCATGACCTGTCGGGGGTCGTTGCGCCTGAGTTGGTGTGGGTGAGTGTAGAAGCATCACCATCCCAGTTCTGGACCAGCGACTCGTAACCTTCCTCTGCGGCCAGAGTCCCGGCGCTGACAAGCATAGAGAAGCCCCCGGTGTTGGAGTGCGAATCCAATTCAGGACCGCCGATTATCTGAATTTTCAATACGTACTCAGTGCCCGACTCGTAGTGGTAAGGCAATCCATCAACCAGAACGGTCACCGAATTGCTGGGAGCCTCGTTGTGACAAGTGCAGCCCGCTTGTGGGACTTCCCCCTTGTCGTCCATATCGCCTCCGACGCCGCTGTGCAGAGCCTGAGTGCTCCCTGCGACGAACAGGGTGATTAGACCCAGCATGAAGAGTCTCTTGGAGTATGCCCTAACCCTGCTCACGCTGACACCTCAAGGTACAGGCGAACCCACCTTGAATAGGGATATTAACGTTCCAGTTTGCCTCTTTCGTAAGGACTCGCATCTGCTGCTCTAATGATTCTCATTAGGAATTCACGAAACCTCAAACGACAATGCTCTCAGCGACTGCTGTGGCAGGCCCCCAATGGCGAAATGTATACCGCCTCTCCGAGCACCAACTGGAGCGTCTTGAAGAGGCTGAGAGTCGCATGGAGATGCTGGACATAGATAACGCCGAATCCATTCTGCTGGAGCTTCTGGAGGAGGATTCTGATTGCGTTCCCGTGCTCAATAACCTAGGCCATATGCATGGCCGCTACCTGTCAGAATGGAGGAAGGCGGTGGAGTTCTACGAACGCGTATTGCAGATCGAGCCGGACAATGCATGGGCGCGCGACGAGAGGCGCAGATACCAGCGCTACCTCACCCGCGATTAAGCACAATCTAAACGGCTCGCGTCACGAGGGGGGCCGCATGGACGAGGGCGCGATTCTGATTGCCGGCGTCGGAGGAATAGGCTGCACCTGGGCCGAGAGAGCTCACTCCAAATGCTCCGAACTGGCAGACTTGCTACTCATCGACGCGGATGAGACCTCCTTCGCAGGTACTGCGGCGGCACACTGCCTGCACCTCGATGCAGGGGGTGACGGCCGAGGAACAGCCGCGCTTCCCGCGCTGGCCGCCCACCGTCTCAGAGACGGCATGAGCTCGATAGGTCCACTGCTCGAGGACGCGGAACTCGTACTCATCATGGCTGGCCTCGGAGGAGGGATGGGCTCAGGCGCCTCGGCCGAACTGGCTTCACTAGCATATGAGAATGACTGCCTCGTAATCACCATCGCTGGTCTGCCTTTCGCTGAGCAGCCACTCCGCTGCTCAATCGCAGAGGTCGCCATTCAAGCCCTTGAAGAAAACTCTCACGTCTGTATCAGAGTCAGCATGGAGAGGCTGGCTTGGCAGGCTCGTAACAGGGATTCCGACTGGAGGACAGGATCAGGTTGGATAGAGGACCTAATCGAGGGGCTGGTAACCACTCTTGCTAAGGTGGGAAAGATCAATCTCGATCTGATGGATCTCAGGACAGTAATTAACAGGCCCGGAAACGCCACACTGATTGTCGGGACCGGTACCACGGACAGGCCCGACAAGGTGGTTGTCGAGGCACGCAAGTCGCCATTGTCAGACCTCAGCGTCGAGGGGGCCAGAGGCTGTATGATACAGGTAGAGGGCGGTCCAGACATGACTCTGGCCCACCTGAATGAAGTCACGGAGGCATTCGTCTCCTCCCTAGATCCCGATTGTCAGGTCATCATGGGGGCGAGGGCCAGTGACGAGATGGTGGGCCGAATCAGGTTGGTCGCGGTAGTGAGCGGCCTCTGACCAACTCGATTAAGGGACACCCTTTCCTACGACCATGGCAGGACTCGGTAAGGCTGCTAGGGGTAAGCGACGATGGATTGGGGTCAGAATCAGTTCAGGAGCCGCGAGCCGCGAGTCCTGCAAGGAATTCCTAGGGCAACTCCTTGATGGGCTGCACTGGAAACTGTACGACCACTACAGCGAGCTGGACGGCTCTGTCGGTGCGATAGTCAAGGTCCCCCTGGTTGATTGCGAAGTAGCCACTTCAAGAATGAACTCGAATGAGTGCTGCTGCACAATCACGAGGTCGGGGAAGATAAGATTGGTCAGAGAGAGGCTCGGGATTGACAGGCAGGGCCTCAAGAAATAGACCTCCAGTCAAGTCCGCCGATATCGTCTATGGTTCTGACAAATCCATCGGACTCGGTCACTAGATGGCCTTCCGGACTCAAACCGACCGCCCTCACAGACACTCCCTCAAGCCTGAGCCCAACTCCTGCTGAAAGTGACCTCGACAGTCCCTTCCATGACAGGGCTATCATCTCATCCCTCTCGACTGGCAGTACGAGAGGGTGCTCCTCAAAGAGTGACGAGATAGCCGGATCTAGTCTGTTGTACACTTCGATTGCCGACTTCGTTCCGATGAACTCATCCCATCCGGCTACAGGCGTCCCATCAACAACATCACCCCGCCGATTGAGTCCGATTCCGACCCTGATGCCATCACTCTCCGAATTCCCCTCCACGAGAATCCCGCCCAACTTTCTGCCATCTTTGGACACCAAGTCGTTCGGCCACTTGACATAGCAGCCCAGTGCATACGACACTGCTGCACCCACTGCGGTTTGTATGAGGCCGGGAGGATGCCGCTCCAGAGTCCCACTAGAGAGGACCCAGGTGCATGCGAGTCCCCCTTCCTGCGTCTGCCACGAACTGCCTCTCCTCCCTCGGCCAGAGTATTGCGAGAGTGCCAGCACTCTCTGCCAGTCCCCCCTAGGAAGTCGCTTGGCTTCGTCCATCGTCGATTCGCACTGGTCTCTAATCACAAGAGGCTCTCCTGCCGCTGGCTTCCAGTAACTCAGCACCTCAAGCCTCTCCTCACCAATCCTCATGCTGTCCAGTTTCCGGCAGGACCAACCATTCCGCATCCAACTGTCGGGTTTGCTTGGGCTGCCCGGATCAGTGCGATGAAGCAGGACTACTAGGCAACTAGGGTCAATCAGTTCATTGTCCATCACCTGTAGAAGCCTGTCCGACCAACCCTCTGGGGTATCTGTCATAGAGGCCTCCTCGATAGGTTCGAGGGAGGGCTCGTCATGCTCTGGTGGATTCAAGTATGGCAGGTTCCACACCACGAGAGCAGTTCCCTCCTGCAACTCCCATCCCGGCTCGCCGGGACCTCCTTCCTCGACGCTGACAGCATCGGTAAAACCAGCCCTCTTCACATTGCCTCTCGCAGCTGCTACAGCGAATGGGTTAACATCACACGCAGCAACCTTCCAGCCCATGGAGGCGAGCAGTATGGAGAGCGCTCCGCTGCCGCACCCAATCTCGGTTGCACGGCCGCCGCGACCAGACAGTCCCATCATAGCACGGCCGAGCAAGATTGTGTCCTCACGGGGTGGGTAGACAGTGTGTGGGACTGTGATCTCCCACGGACCAGCACCTTTGACTCCAAAATTCATCACCGATGCCGCCCCTGCCCCGGGGGTAGGCCGGCCGCGTTCCCCCTCCATCAGAATCTCCACTGCAGGTAGAATCTGAAAACCTTTATTCGTACATGCCCTCAACGCTGATTCAGCCTCTCCGCCCCCCCTAGGAGGAGTCGCAGCCCTGCGTAGCGTAGCGTTGGCGTTTCAGTAATGTTTTTCAACCCCCCCTCGGTCCGCTGAAGGCCCAGCACTTGCTATGGGCCTGTAGCTTAGTCAGGTAGAGCATCCGGCTTTTAACCGGACGGCCGTGGGTTCAAATCCCATCAGGCCCGCCTGACA
>CAZSPJ010000068.1:0-4308 GCA_964608795.1 uncultured Candidatus Poseidoniales archaeon
ACCGCCATCATCTCGCGAATCTCTCCTTCTATCCTCTGTGCCTCGGCCAACAGCGGCTCGGGGTCCAGATGCACGGCAGGAAGCAGGTCGTCGAGGCACTCGATGATACGAGCTGCCGCCCTCGCGTCAGGCAGGCTGCCGCCGATCTCACCGTCGGACTCTGCAAGAATCGCCATCACGTCGATCTCCCTCCTCCTGCCTTCTCCCATCATGACCCCGGTGATGCCCCCGACGACACCCTGTTTCAGCAGGGGTACCCCGAGTTCCTCCAGAGTATTGTGCGAGGCTTCGGTGGAGCCTATCCCGAGCATGGTCTCGTCACTCTGGTCATCGTCGAAGATCGAGTGCTGCTGACCTATTCCCTGTGCGTATGAGTCAATCAGTATGGTTGCCCCCACTCCGTTCTCCGTACACCAGTCGAGCAAGGTGTCAGCCAAGGGCAGGTTCAACTCCGGGATGACTTGTATCTCGGATGCTATCAGGACCACCTTGTCGCATCTCTCCATGGTGCAGATTGGCTCTCCTGAGTAGAATCTCATCGGCGGCAGCGGCTTGCCGTCCTGGACTAGGCAGACCGGGGGAAGCTTGGGGTGCCTGACACCACCGACCAGTTCTAGGCCCAGCTTGTCGACGAGATAGTGAGCCACGATGCTGCTGACGAAGCCGATTGACGGGAAGCAACTGACGACCAGAGCGCCTGCGGCGTTCAGGTCTGCGTCGACTTCCACCACAGGTGGCTCCGTCATGATGGGTAATCTCCGCCAATGCTGTTAACCGTTGTCACGCCCGGACCCACCCGGGGGAGAGGCTTGGAAGAAGGGTTCACCGCACACCAGCTCTCTCCCTCCTCGTGGAATCGCTACGAGGACTGCCCTCGCAAGTACTGGCTCTCGCGCCAGCGACTGCCTCGCAAGGCCAGCATGCCGGCTGCCATGGGCACAGCCGTGCACAACTCGGTCGAGGACCTGTGCAACCTCGACCTCTCTGATAGGGAGGACTCCGAAGACGGCTGGCTCCCTCCAACATCGAAGGCTGTTCTCGACCGCCACTGGACTCTCGAGCGTGACATCTTCCTCGCGACCCCGCGTCACCCCAGATGGAAGGACGAGATGATTACCAAAGCACACGACGGCCTCGTCGGTGCACTCAACATCCTGTTTTCCAAGTCGAACATGGGCAAGGTCGGACTCTCCGAGGTCACAGTCAGCCAGTGGAAGCAAGTCCAGGACATTGTGCTGGCTAACGAGGGGACGCTGGTATCTGAATGCGGTCGCCTGATGGGGCGTCTCGACCTGCTGGTAGCCGACCTCGATGAGAACGGTGAATCGAGGGGCTGGATAGTCGCCGACCTCAAGACCGGAAACCCCCCCAAGCAGAAACTCAATGAGAAGGTGAGTCGCCAACTCAGGTTCTACCGGGACCTGTTGATGGAGATCAACCCTGATCACCCCCCGGTCTATGCCGAGGGCTGGTACTCGTCGAACCAGACCGTGCACCGTGCTGATGGCCCCTCGATTCTCGACGACGCCTTCGCAGCATGGGAGGGCATGAGGCCCACAGAGGAGCCTCTGGAAGGTACTCCCGGAGAGATGCAGTGCGGGTTCTGCGAGTGGAAGGCATGGTGCCCGGTATGGTGGGCTGCGAGGAGGGACGGCATTCTCCCACCAGGTAGCATGTTCCGCGACGAGGTGGTCAGCACCGTCAGGTTCGACCCCGAGTCGGGTGCCGCGCTGTTCGAGCGTATGCCACCTATCGGAGCCGACGGCGAGCTGGCGCACTCAGACCATCGCTTCGGAGCAATTCTGCGCGACCAAGCACTCGACCAGATGCGCGAGTTGATGGATTCGGGCTACAAGGACGCCATCTATCTTGGCAGCGTCAGGGTGGATGGCAAGATAGTCCATCTTGGAGACTGGTGCGAGGTGCTGCCGTGGACACCACTGCTCAAGTCAGTCAGAGAGTGAGTCGAGCAGGTCATCGACCGAACCCCGGAACTTGTTCGGGTAGGCCTGCATGATTCTCCACAGCAGCAACAAGGTCGCACCGGCGTCCACGTCGGCCTGATGACTCCTCTCCATACCTATCCCGAACCTGTGGCAGAGGTGCCCCAGCGTGTGCCGCCCGGGTATCCTGAGCCTCCTTGCGAGGGTCAGAGTGTCGATGATAGCCCGGGGCCGTGGAGTCTCGACACCTGCGCGCATGCACTCCATCTCGAGGAAGCGCCAGTCGAACTGCAGCACATTGTGCCCGACGATGACCGAGTCCTCCACCATCGACGAGATCTCGGTGACATGCTGTGCGAACTCACCCACCCCTCTGACATCGTCATCAGTTATGCCGTGCACCTTTGTGGTCTCGGCTGGGATTCTCACTCTCGGATCGACCAACGACTGCAGGTTGATGTGGCTGCCATCCGCGTCGCTGCCGATTAACGCGAACTGAACGATCCTGTCAGACCTGTGGTTGAAGCCGGTGGTCTCAAGGTCGAAACCAAGCACTCTGTAGCCGGTGAGCATCGCGCCAGACACGCCATCCGCTGAGCGGCACCGTCCATGAACTCTCGTAAACAGCACGGCAACGAGCCGGTTTCCAACAGCCCTATGAGTGGTCAGTTCGGCAGTATGCGCATGACTGGAAGCACTAGGGGCGTCTCGTCAGCAATCGTGGTGATACTGCTCGCTTCCAGTCTGGTCGGCTGCTCGGGCCTCAGCTCGACCACCCCTAACGCCAGAATCAGCGCCGACCAGCAGGATATCAACATCGGCGAGACGGTGAATTTCGACGCCAGAGAGTCGACCACCCCCGAACCCACCTTCATCGACGAGTACCGCTGGGACTTCGGTGATGGCGAGACTCGTGAGACCAAGCAGGGCATTGTGAGCCACACCTTCGAATTGGCCGGGAGTCACGAGGTCGAGGTCACCGTGCTCAATGACAACGGCGAGGTCGACAGGGCCTCGCTGACCATCTTCGTGAATTCCCCCCCGACCATCGATCTCGAGATGCCCACTTACGTTCGAGCCGGCGAGACGGCTAGGCTCGACGCAAGCGGCTCGACCGATCCTGAGGGCGCCGCTGTCGAGTTCATGTGGGACTTCGACCTAGGTACGGATTCAAACGGAGACGGTGAGAAGACCAACGACGCCGACTCAACCTCGCCCTATGTCGATCTCACCATCGACAGCTCCGGAAACCGGACGGGCTCGGTCTCGGTAATCGATGACAAGGGAGCAGTGCGGACAGAGGTCTGGAGCCTGATGGTCATTTCACGCACCTTCAACGTGGTCTGGGAGGAGCAGCACGTAGAGGTCGAGTGGTCGGGATACCTCGAGCAGGGCCAGAGTTACGAGATTAGCCACGAGCCAGGAGCAGGCGCGAGGATAATGCAGGTCAACGCGACCCTCACTCTAGCGAGGGACCTGCTCCCCGTAATGTGGCCCGAGGACAATTTCACACTCTCGCTCAGCGTGCCCGCCTCTGGTTGGAGCACCTTCGTCTCGACCCACCATGACAACTTCACCGAGAACGCCACCGGCAGCATTGATCGAGGCGATATGAACTCGCACCCGGAGAGCGGCTACACCATCACCGCCGACTCCTCTGACGGACTGGTTGAGACCCTATTGAACGAACCAGGCGAGCGCCTCGGGCAGGGTACTTGGTACTGGACCATAACCGCTGACCAGTGCGACCCTGACCTGCCGGTGGACGGTGTAGACCCTGATCAGGGCAACGACTGGGAACTGGTGGTCGAGTTTGTCATACTAGTGCCCCGAGTCAACG
This sequence comes from uncultured Candidatus Poseidoniales archaeon, assembly GCA_964608795.1. Taxonomy (GTDB): domain Archaea; phylum Thermoplasmatota; class Poseidoniia; order Poseidoniales; family Thalassarchaeaceae; genus Thalassarchaeum. Next base: position 3,784 of record CAZSPJ010000068.1, read on the forward strand.
AGATCGGCGTGTGAGGGGCTCGTGCCTGTGTGCGAAGGGCTTTGAACTCGGCAGCGATGGCGCTGCATGGTCAAGTCGATGGAGATAACCAAGGTCTCCATCCGCAACCGTCTCGTCGTCGACGCAGAGGTCCGGATGAGTGATCCGAAGGACTACGACTTCTCTCCTAGAGCCGGCATCGATGGCAGCACTCTGAGCCTACGCAACGAGGGCGACGAGGGCGCTGCGACCTCGATTGAGTTGGATTCCGAGCAACTGAACACAGCGGAGAGGGACCGGATGCTGGAGTTGCGCGTGAAGTTCGCAGTAGAGGGCATGCACGGGGTGCTGACGCACAAGACCGAGAACACCAGAATCGCACCCAACGCCAAGAAGCTCGCAGAACCACGCTGGAAGACCGTGCTCCCGCTAAGCATGTGATGCCTCAAATACCGTCGGGGTTAAACAGAGGCCACCGGTCGAAAACGCGTTGGACCCATAGTGTAGCCTGGATATCACATGAGCTTGCGGAGCTTGTAACCCGTG
>CAZSPJ010000069.1:0-4211 GCA_964608795.1 uncultured Candidatus Poseidoniales archaeon
CCATCCCCCTCACTGCCGCTGAGCACATTGACCAGCACCTCGAACTCGGTCACCAACCCGGCATCGTTCTCGATCTGGCAGACTACAGTCGTGGGTCCGGAGGCGTTGTAACTCCACAGCACCGAGTCACCGAAGCCGTCGTCGTCATTCCTCGGATCGCCGTCGGAATCAGAGTCGAAGCTGTCATCAAAATCCCACGAGAACAGCAAATTGTTCGACTCGGCATCGCTGACGTTGGCCTCGAAGCGGAATGTCTGCCCGATCTGCAGCGTCACCTCCTCCTGGTGGATACCGATGACTGGCGGGGTGGAGTCGTACAGAGTGATGGTCGCAGTGTCCTCTGCTTCCATGCCAGAGTTGTCGGTGGCCCGAAGGGTGACGGTGTGAGATCCGGCGGCGTAACTGGAGTTGAACGTGTGACTGAACACTGTCGCGCCTTCGTCGCTGCCGGAGTTGGTGCGGATCAGCACGTCGTCGACTAGCCACTCTATGGTGGCGATGCCCCAGTTGTCGCTCACCTGTCCGCTGAGTACCACATCGTCCCCGTAGGTGCGCTCCAGTATCGCAGAGACCCCTATGCTAACCTCGGGCTCGGAGATGTCCGCGATTTCGATCGTTTGGTATGAGCTGGCACTGCGCGCGTCAATCGCGACGACGGTGAGTCTGATGGTGACATTGGTCGGATTCGACCAACTGACATTTATGGAGGAGCCTGCGGTGTCGTCGACGCCGTCACCGTTGGTGTCCCAATGGAAGCCGGACTCTGGAATCTGCCCGGAGTTGTTCGGGGTCTGAGTTGCATCTAGGGTGACGATGTCCCCGACGTTGATCGTCTCGAGAGAGCCATCGCCGCTGATTACCGGTTCCAGCACCGGGATTAGGGAGAGTGTCACCGTGATCGCGATATCCTCTGTTCCAGCACCTCCTCCGGCTGGGCCTGCCCTGTTATCGACCATCAGATAGAGGTCCTCTCCCTCGTAGGCCTCGGTGGCCATCCAGACCATGTCGCGTTCCTGTGTGATGAGCAGCATGTCGGTGCCCTCGACGCGTGAGGCAGCGGTGCCACCCTGCTCGTACAGAGTCTTCTGAGAGTAAGTCATCAGGAAGACATCGGGGGCGCCTTCCATGGTGTTGGCATCCATCCTGACCTGAGTGCCCGCATCCACCACGAATGGACCGTGCAGGACCGCGTGCTCGCCAGGATCGAGTCGGACGATGGTATCGGCGAGAGTGAACGGCCCGGGTGTGACCATCCCCGAGTCGAGTGAAATCGATGCTATCGAGCCGCCTTGAGCACCGCCTCCATCATCCTGGGGGTGGGCTAGGTTGTCGAGAACGAGGTACCACCGGGTCATCTCCCTGTCGTCAGGAACCGTCCAGTGCCAGGAACCGGTTCCGTTGTAGTCCTCGAAGACCGAGTTCCTCTCCCAAATCGAATCGCCACGGTAGGCTTGCTCGTTCTGGTACACTGAGATCGCGTTGACCGAGAACATGAGGATGTCGATGTTCGAATCCGTGGTGAGGTCGAAGGAGAGAATCTCGCCAGGCTCCAACTCTCCCAGATTGACCCTCACGCATGACTGGTCATCAGCATCCCAATTTGCCGGCATCATCGACAGGTCGGCGTTGACGCATGAGATGATGCCCTTCGAATCTGCATGCGCCAGAGGTGCCGAGCAGACTAGTAGCAGAGCAATCAGAAGGGTGGCGGACGCTCGGCGCACGCAGAACGGTTCGCCCTCTGCTTTTGAATCGTATCGCAGTCGCGTTCATCCCATGCTCAAGCGATTGGGGTTGATTTTGGGTTCACGATGCAGACGCAGCGTCACGTGTTTCGTGGAATGGGGGTGGACGGGAACCACCGTAGGAGCACGACATCGCCTATCGATCTGACCCAGTTCCAGGGAATCGCGACATGGGTTCGTCCCTCGACCAAATCAGCAGGGGGGTCAGCCACGAAGATATGCGTGCAAGTCCAGCCATCTGTGTCGATGACCGTGTCGTGGACTGTACCGAGCAGCCTCCCACTAGGCATGATTACGGGAAGCCCGCGAATCTCAGACACTTGCCGGTCTGCCATTGGCTGCTGCCGAGAATCAACAGGCATCAATCTGACGGCCGGAGGAGGCCTACTTGCCGCGGTTTTTGTTGGCCTTCAGGCTGGGCCGCAACTTCTCGGCCCCCTTGCCCTTGTTGCGCAGTCCGCGCCCGCGCTTGCCAGCACTGGTCTTACCGCGGAACGCGCGCCCACGGTGACTGTTGCCGCTGGACACCCAGCCGAGCTGCTTGTCCGATTTGATGGCGGGATGTGCCGGATCGAGCATGATGACCTCGAAGAACTTGTTCTTGCCGTCCTCGCCTACCCAGTATGAGTTGAGTACCTCGAGATTCGGGTAGCGCCTGTTGACTCGCTCCTCTGCCATGCGCTGAATCGACTTGCCCATAGTGATCTTCTTGATGCCCGCCTTGGACGGCTTGCGCTTCATGTGGACCTTGCTCTTGCGCAGTCCTCCTCGGCGCACTCGGGTCCTAACGACGACTACTCCCTGCTTGGCCTTGTAGCCAACCCGGCGAGCAGCGTCGATGCGGGTGGGTCGCTCGATTCTCTGGTGCACAGGCTCTCGCCTCCAACTCGCCATGCGGTCGCGCCGGTACCTAGGCGGCAGTGATGCCTTGGGGGTCTTCCAGAGTGACCTAATATGCTGTTGAACACCCATTGTCAGACCCCGTTGCGGCCTGCCGACCAAACCCCCCTTTATCAGTCTGCCCACATTGCTCCAAGGGCGCCTGAGAGAGTTATTGGTCCGCGCTCCCGGACTTGAACCGGGGACCCCCTGATGGCTGCCTACAACCATGTGTTTCCAGTCTACAGTCAGGTGCTCTAGCCAACTGAGCTAAGCGCGGTCATGCCAGTGGAGCGACCTCCTGCTTATCTCGCTTTCCGGAGAGCCTCTGATAATCGCCTCGATGAGGTCGTCATATCCCTCAACGGTTAAGAAGGCCGAGAAACGCACTTCGTGAAGTAGGCAGCAATGCCGGGGATGCACTGAGGTAGGATGGATGGTTGAGGCGCCGGCATCAGCAATTGATCAGATACCCGACGGTAGGATTCCAACAGCGCTAACCGACAGGGAGCTCGAATCGTATGGGCCCCCAGATCCACGCATCCTAGTCTGTGGCTGTGGAGGCTCAGGCAACAACACGATGAATCGCATCACCCACATTGGCGTCGAGGGAGCGGTCACCGTCGCAATCAACACCGACAAGCAGCACCTCGACCACACAAGGGCGATGCAGAAACTGCTGGTCGGCAGGCACATCACCAGAGGACTGGGTGCGGGCGGGGATCCCGTCACTGGGCGACGCTGTGCCGAGGCCGGCAGGGACGTCATCACCAAGATTGTCGGTGGGGCCGACCTAGTATTCGTCACCGCTGGGTTGGGCGGAGGCACAGGAACCGGAATCGCTCCGATCGTGGCTGAGGAGGCCAAGCGCTCGGGGGCTCTTGTCGTGGCGGTCGTAACGACTCCGTTCTCAGTCGAGCGCAGGCAGCGAATGCAGAGAGCGCTCGAGGGGCTCGACCTGCTGAGGAAGGCGGCCGACGCGGTGTTGGTACTGGACAACAACAGGCTGCTCCACTTCGTCCCGAACCTGCCTCTCGATGAGGCCTTCAGCATCATGGACCAACTCATCGCCGAGATCGTCAAGGGAGTGGTCGAGACCATCACCCTGCCGAGCCTCATCAACCTCGACTTCGCAGATGTCCGCGCCATCATGAAGGGAGGCGGTGTGACGATGATGCTCTACGGCGAGAGCGACCAGGGGCCTGAGGAGGTCGTCCACGAGTCACTCAACCACCCACTGCTCGACATCGAGATAGACGGGGCGACGGGTGCTCTCATCCATGTCACCGGTGGCCCTTACATGACGCTGGAGCAGGCGAATCAGGTCTGTGACCTGATGACAGAGAGGCTTTCTCCTGATGCCAATGTCATCTTCGGAGCAAGGCAAGATCCGGCCTTCGGAGACACCATCAAAGTGATGTCAATAATCACCGGAGTTGCCAACAGTCGGCTCGAGAGTGAGATGATGAGCGCGGATATGCTCGGAGAGGCCCTCAATATCTCAAGAAAGACGCGCAGTACCCCGGAAGGCGGATTTCATCGATTCGATTGAGGGTGAACCAGAACGGAGTAAGTCTCAAACAGGGG
>CAZSPJ010000070.1:0-4205 GCA_964608795.1 uncultured Candidatus Poseidoniales archaeon
CGCAACTGGGCCAGCCTAGTGTTGTGATGACCCATCGAGAATGACAGCATCTCTGTGAGATGGATGACCGGGATGTTAGTAGAAAGTCCCGTCGACCTCGATGCCTTGCCCTGATAGACATCGAGGACGCTGTGCGAGAGGTTGCAAGCGCTTACTATGAGGTCGGCTCCCTCGGACTTGGCCTCGTGGAGCACAGCAGCGGCCTGTCGCAGCACGGTCGGCTCCTCTGAGAACAGCCCCGGGACCCCCACACTCTGGGTGCGGCTCTCCCACTGCACCGGCCTCCCTCCGAGGGCCGCGATGATCTGTTCGAGGTAATCGGGGTCGTGGACGTCGTCTCCCCCGCAGGCCCCCATCTGCTGTATGTTGGGCCCATAGAAGCCCGCGACATCGAAGTCAATCGGGTTCCTAGCCAAGGCCTCGAGTTTCTCGAGGCCGATCTCATCCACTATGACGTGCAGAAGGTGGTGGACGTCGGTCCCTCCTGAGAAGCTCCTGCCGCAGGTCCGCTCTAGGACCTCGTTTACCTCTCCGAGCAGGTTGGGGTCCTGCTTCAGTACGGTGAGGTCCTCGTGCAGGTTCCCTGCTGTCGCGGCACACGGCGTGATGATGTCTAGTCCGAGTTCCTCGGCCATCGCGAAGGTACGGGCATTGAGAGTCAACTGCAGGCGTCTGCTGGCTTGCCTGATTATCCCAGCCCCGCAACTGGTCGCACCTCGCAACGGGACCAGTTCGATGTTCAGCGACTGTGCGACAGTTTCCATCGTCTCAGCTACCTCGATGGCGCTGCTGTGAGCTACATTGCCAGGGTGGTAGGCGTACTTCAGTGGCATCAGAACCTACCATCCACTTCGTTGAATATCGCGACGACCTCGTGGTGGTCGTCGACTGAGGAGTTGAACTGCTTCGGCATCTTTCCGATACCGGCGGGTGGGGCCACCATTCCCAGCATACCGTTGAACATGTTACCGCCGGTTCTGGTGAATCCGAAGACCATGCGGGCGGTCACCCCCGAGAATAGGTTCCCGAGCAGGCCCATCGGACCGAGTACCTGCCTGTAGATTACTGTGTCATTGACCCTACCGCTACTCTTCACGGTCCAGTTGTACCACCAGACGTGCTTGCCGTGGCGCCCATTGAAGGCACCCCTCCCAAGAGTAGAGGTCCGTGCGTCGAGGAGAGCGTCTGCAATGATTCTCGACGAGCCGTTCTGGCGGCGGATTGAAGCGAGGTCGGTTTCGGCCTTGATGCCCCCTCTTGAGTCCATGACGCCTTGCATACCGGCTATGCTGGAGTCCGAAGAGCGTGGGTCGTTGATGCGTGCCCAGGTCCGCGCGAGGACTGCGGGACCGAGGTACCACTCGGAGTGAGGAGTGGCGTCTGAGCATGAGTGCAACAGTGGTGCGCTGCAGAAGTCGGTTATCGAATGCAGCATGTCCGCAGTCGAGGGGTCCATGGCCCCCATGACGCCCTGAGTGGTGTCAACGCCCTCCCTAGTGGCTGCGACCATCCACGGCTTGGACGACTCCCTGCCCCTCTCGAGGGGCCAGTGGTCCACTACGAGGTCGCGAACGACATCGAACGCGGGAAGGGGCTCGATGCGCAGCCTCAGCCCTCCGTCGCGAATCGGGGTCACCGAGTCGAGTCTGACGCTGCCAGGGAGAATCAGTCTGCCGTTGACCGATATAGCGGTGGTCGGGTCGTCGCTGGGCCCGTCTCTGAAGGTGAGGGTGCCATCATGGGTCTCCTTGAGCGCCCTCAGCGACTCGAGCACCGACATGTGGCCGGGCAGGGCGCAGACCCATGTGTCCTTGCCAGTGGTGGCGCTGACGGGGTCGTAACGGAATATGCTAATCTCCGCCTGAATGGCGTCAGCGACTGTCTCGGGGACGGTGAAGCCGTCCTCACCGGCTGCTCCCGCGGCAGCGGAGCCGCTGACTCGATCCTTAATCGCCTCCACCTGGTCTTCATGGAACTCGCCGCTGCCGTCGACCGCGGCCATCGCGGCTAGGGCGTCGATGGCCCAAGCGGCTGCAGACGAATCGTAGTCCACGTCGCAGTCGGCGCGGTCGACCAGTCGGGTCGCTCCCAGCTGCTGTAGTCGGTTGTCCCAGTCCTTGCCGGACTCGCAATAGAACTCGTAACTGGTATCGCCGAGTGCGAGAACCGAGAAGCTGACTCCGGGCAGCTGGGGGGCCGAGTCTGCGCTGGCCTGCTGCCAGAGCTCCTCAGCGTTGTCAGGCATTTCGCCCTCGCCCCAAGTCGAGCAGATAATCAGGACTCTCTTCATCCCGGGCAGAGCGGACAGGTCGAATCCGTCCATGTCATGCACCGTGGCGTCGAGGCCGTAGTCGGTGGATCGCTTCGCGAATTTTTCCGCCAGCTCCTCGGAGTTTCCAGACTGCGAGCCGAATAGGATGCTCATCGTCCGGTCGCCTGCGGTGAGCAGGGACTCGAGATCATCGCCCACTATCTCCGCAGGCTCCTCGGGCGTAGCCACAACTTCAGGCTCGGGGGCCGTCTCGACCTCTGGCTCAGGCGCCTCCTCTCCGGTGCCCTCCACTACGATGATGACATCTACTGGACAGGCATCTGCAGCATCAAAGATTTCATCGGAGAGAGAGGATACCACCTCCGGCTTGAGTCCGGATTTGTCGACGTTGCGGTCATAGCCGCCGTCGAGCCTGACATCCGCTTTGATGAAGCAGGTGTCTTCAGTGACCTCGAAAATTTCCGGAGCTGCTTCCTCGCAGGCATCGCATACGATACAGCCGTCGTCGATGAAGACGCTGAATATCGCCATGAAGTCCACTCGTGCCTATCGGCAGTCTGGGCACCCTGACGCGATTATTGAATCTAGTGCAACAGGGGTCTACGGCCGTAGGCCGTATTCCACCCTATGTCTCACATCATGCCCATGCCGTCGAACTCGCCGCCATCTGGCATAGGGGGGCTCGCGCGGCTAGAAATCACGTCGTCAATCCTCAGAATCATCACTGCTGTTTCGGAGGCGCTCTGGATGGCTTGTTCCACCACTCTGCTGGGCTCGAAGACCTGTGCTTCGTTCATGTCGGCAACTCCGCCCTCGTAGACATTGACCCCAAAGTGCGACTTGCCCTCCGAGTGTGCCTTCCTGAGGTCGATGATGGTGTTGACCGGATCAAGTCCGGCGTTCTCAGCGAGGGTCCGAGGAATCACCTCGAGAGCCCCTGAGAATGCCTCGATGGCCATCTGCTCCCTTCCACCGATTCCCTCAGCATAGGAACGCAGGTCGCGGCTTATCGCGGCGGCGACCGAGCCGCCTCCGGTCAGGACTACTCCGTCCTCGTGAGCCACAGCGACGACGCCGACGGCGTCGTCGAAGGCACGGCGGATCTCGTCGACCACATGCTCAGTCCCGCCCCTGAGCAGCACCGAGACGCTCTTGGCGTCGGGGCAGCCAGTGACGAAGACCATATCAGACTCGCCTATCTTGCGCTCCTCGACCTTCGATGCTCTGCCTAGATCGTCTGAGGACAGGTCATCTATGTTGGTCACGATTCTGCCACCAGTTGCCTTCGAAAGGGCCTCCATGTCGCTCTTCTTGGCCCTGCGAATGGCGAACACACCGGCCTTGGCCATGTAGTGCTGAGCCATGTCGTCAATGCCCTTCTGGCAGATGACCACGCTGGCTCCGGAAGCCTGTATCTTATCGACTAGCGACTTGAGGTATTGCTCCTCCTCGTCAAGGAACTGCGAGAGCATGTTCGGGTCGGTAATCTGAATCTTAGCGTCGACCTCGGTCTTCTTGACCTCGATGGCCGAATTGATCAGTGCGACCTTCGCATCGGCCACGCTGCGCGGCATGCCGCTGTGGACACGTTCCTTGTCGAGTATGATGCCGTCAACTAGAGAGCTGTCTTTGATTGAGCCGCCCTGCTTCTTCTGCACCTTGATGTCGTCGAGATCGACCACTGTCTCACCATCTACATCCTGGACGACGGACAGGACTGCTCTGACCGAGATGTCCGCGAGGAACTCCTTTACTGCGCCCGCGCTCTTGCCAGTGAGTGCAGTCTTCGCCACCTCCTCCAGCATATCCTGGTTGACAGCGATGGAATGCAGGTCAATGAGCTCGGAGGCCTTGTCGGAAGCGAGTCTGAAGCCCTCGCAGATGACTGTCGGATGGACATTCTGCTCAACTAGGTCCTCACTGCGCTTCAGCA
>CAZSPJ010000071.1:0-4164 GCA_964608795.1 uncultured Candidatus Poseidoniales archaeon
CAACGGTGAAGTTGACCTGGTTCCTCATCGCAATATCCATTCCGAAGGGCAGCCTGTTCGGCTGGTACTCATTGCGGTACGGACCCAGGTGCATCTGAACGGTGCCTCCACCGCTCATATAGTCCTCAAGGGTCTCTGTGAGGCTGAGTCCGTCGCTGTCGCGGGTCTGCGCTAGCGACTCGTAGTACTCTCCGTAGTAGACGTTGTAGTCAGTCTGCCATGGCAGCAGAACCTTGTTGAAGTGCTCGACCCAGTCGGGCGTTCCGTAGGTGTCCCAGTTCTCCGCGCGCAGTTGGGTGTACGTCTTGCCCATCGCCTCGAGATCCTTCTTAACGCTCTGGAGGCGGTTCTGGTCAGTCGGATTGGACAGGATCGCGACATCGATGTTATCGAAGAACTGGATTTCGAAGTAGCGGTCGTTGCCAGATGGCTCTAGGGTCCCGTCCTCTTGGAACAGATCGGCGTAGAAACTGATGTTGTAGGTGTGCGCGTCGTACCAAGAGTTGTACGGGTTGGTCCAGTTGGCCTGACCCCTCTCGTGCGGGGCGAGATCGAACGGTCCGTTGTCGCTCGATTGCTCATACACGGTCTGACTCGTACCTAAATCTACGACCTTCATCGTAATCTGGTACTCGCCGGCGATGACGCCGTTCAGGAGCGGTACAGCGAAGCTGTGCGAGGAGGCGTCGTCAATCGGGTAGACGCACTCGTAGGTGATATCGGCCACGCACTCCAGCACGTCGGGCTGCAGCAGCGTGATGTCGGCGCTGGCGATGCTGAAGATGATTGACGAGTGGTTGTTGGCGGTGCTGACCTCGGTCTCGTTGTACCAGGACGTCAGAGGGTCTGTGTTGTCGAAGATGGTTGTCACGTCAATCTTGTAGATGCCGCTCTGGAAGTCGTGGGTGGCGAGGTTGACTGTCTCTCGCTCTGCGGCATCCAATCCGGTCACATTGACCGTGTAGGTGCCATCGTCCTCGAAGGTGAACTCCTCGACCCGGATGTTGTCCACGCCAAAGCCGGCCAGTCCGGCGTTGCCGTTCACTCCGTCGTCGTTCGACTGGAACCTCCAGGTCAGGGTGACGTCGGAGCCGGAGAGAGTGGTGCACTCGTCACGCCAATCGCCAGTGTCGGCGCTGGTGCGGTTCAGTATGACGATGTGTGTCATATCGACGGTCGTTGACTTGAGGATGTTCTCGGAGTCGAACCAGACCACTGAGTTGATGTTGTCCGAGTGGTCGCCGAAGTACTCGACCTCGTCGTAGCCGTTGAGGTCGAAGTCCTCACAGCGATGGAAATTGGGGTCATCGGGGTTGGTGTTCTGGATGCCGTTCTCGTTCAGGTCGGTCCAGGTCCCGTAGACTACCCCCTCGAAGACCTCTCCTTGCTTGGTCCAGCTAATCTCTAGGTTGGCCGCGTCCCGGATAGCTAGGATATTGCCGTTGTTGTCCTTGAGGTAGTCTCCCTCGGCGTAGTAGTCAAAGGTCAGGTAGGTGAAATCGGCTCCGGTGGAGGAGACCGGGATTGGGTCCAGCGTCACGGTCTCGTTCCAGTTGTCACCGTAACCGTCGCTCGGGTGGCCCAGCCAGTAGGCGTGCGAGTTGAACACACCGACGTTCTGGGGCAGCATGTCGTTGGAGCCAGTGGAATCGTCTAGCCTACTACCGTTCTCATTGCCGTCGTCTGACCACATTGGATCGACACCGGAGAAGTCCTCAATGGCGACGAGATCTGGTTCAGCATTCTGGATGGACGCCTCCAACTGGAAGTCAGTCACGGTGTTGCCGCAGTTCTGGGCCTTGACACGGATGTCACGCTCGCCTGAGGCGTACCTAACCCCATTCTCCAGATCGACCCAGTGTTCCTCAGCGAGGCATGGGTCGAACAAGTTGTTCACTGTCAACTGGAACTTAATCTCATCATTTAGGTCGTCCATGTTGGTGAATCCGACTGGATTGGTCAGTTCGGTCTTGACATAGTAGGTCCTATTGTTGATGAAGTCAGCAGTCAGGCTGACCTCCTCCGATGCACCGGCTGCGAAGTCGTTGAAGGTCAGTTGTTGACTTACCATCTCAGTGGTTCCGAAGGTGACGTCCCTCTTCCTGATGGTGATGTTATCGAAGGCAAAACCGTCCAATCCGGAGTCGTAGGAAGAGCCTTCAGGCCCAACGGACCCCATGAGGCCGCTGCGGAAGCGGAAGCGGATATCGATAACCTGTCCCGCGTAACGTGTCAAATCGATTGATTCCCTTTCATTCTCGGCCTCCGACGTCCCGCCACCTTCGGTGAAGTTTAACCAATCAGTTAGGTATTCATTCGCATAATTGCCATTATTTGTGTTGTACTCTGGATCGAATCCTTGGTAATAGATTCGGACGAATCGGTTGTAATCCCATCCGCCAGAGAAGAAGACGGACTCCCAGCCGTTACCATCCGACCAAATCTCTATGCCGCACGAGTCTTCATACAGCCAGCGCTCGACTACTGAGTACTGCTCTGCAAGGAACAACTCAAAGAAGCTTGTACTGCACATCAGAGAGATATCCATGAAGGCAGCATCGGCGCCAGTCAGGTCCACGTTCTCTAGAATAAGCGCCTCATCCATGTTGTTGTAGTAGCCAGAGTCGCTCTCGTTGTTGCCGTTGTAGTCCACACCCGCCCAGTAGTAGTCGGTCGGGTTACTGTCGGCCTCGTACCAGGAGACGTTCTGGGTTGCAGCGGTGGAGTTGGTCTCGATGTGCCAAGATGAAGCACCGGTCTCGTACATTCCTGTGTAGGATTTCTTCAGGAAGGCACAATTTGCACAGTTCGTGGTATCCTCGTTGCCCTCAAAGTCGTTGGAGTAGACCACAGTATCGGTACCTCCCAGAACCTCTCTTAGCTCGAGGTCGACATCGACTGAGCCTGAAAGAGGATTTAGGCCAGTATTTTTCACTGTAACATTTACCCATCTATTCCCCTCTCCAATCTCGGCTTCTCCTGTGGCTGGGTTGTAAGATGCAGGCGCGATTGTCACCCCTGTGATACCTACATCCTCGTTGTCTAAAGTCAGTACTGAGAGGTAGTCGCCAGCGCCCGCCCAGCCTTGAGTGTCGAGCCACATCGCGTTGTCTGCGAATCTGTATGCATAGTCGCGCTGGCCGATGATAATCTCGTAGGCGCTATCGTCCCCTCCCTGTAGTTGGCCTGGGATAGCCATGGTGGGGCGGCGTCCGACATCGAACGAAAGCGATGATAGATAACCCGGGCCGCTTGGATCTGCAAGAATGATTTCTACTGAGTTAATCTCTCGGAGATTTTCCAGCAGTAGGTAGGTCTGGTTCTGCGCCGATGAGTCCTGCAGTCGTGTCAGTGTGACCTCGGTGGGGACGAAGAAGTCGACTTCGCCGTCCTGATTGACGTCCACGATGGTAATCGAGGCCCCGAGGAAATCGCCGAGGAAGACGTAGTTCTGGGTGTTCCAACTGTTGCCCGATCTAGTTGCATACGAGATGTTTCCTGTGATACCATCAACTGCCGCAATGAGGTCGACTTCGTTGTCATCATTGGTGTCGGCAATATCGAGGCCGTATAGTGGATAGTTGTGTTCAGCATCAAGTTTGAACTCGTGAATCCCTTGGGCAGTGGCGTCCAGAGGGTTTGGGTACTGGTCGGTGATGCAGTCGTACTCGAGCACGGTCATGTTGTCGTAGTGCCCGACAGAGGTTCCCACTCCAGTATTGTACGGAGGAGTCCTGAGGAGCCAGATGTCAAGGTCCTCGCAGTCACCCAAGCCTCCGGGAATACCGCCTCCTTGGACGGTCTCGCCCCAATGACCCAAACGGGTTTCTACGTACATGCCATTCGTAAGAGGGACGGGGATCGCCTGCTGGTTGGTCAGCAGAGAGGGATCCGGTCCGCGGTAGATCTGAATGTACTGATTGGTGGCTGTGGCATCCATAGTCAGCAGCACGATGTCGGCATTGTCATCCTCATCGATGTCACCGACCTCCATCCCGAGGTGATATGGGTTGGAGACTGTAATCTCGGTGTCTTCCCACTGGTTCACCCTCTCGGAGCAGTCCCCCCACATCGTGGTCAAGTTGCCCGGTCTTACGAAGCTCTCTCCTACGAAGCGTATGTTCTCCTGATAGTAGACGATGTCATTCACACCATCGCCGTCGA
>CAZSPJ010000072.1:0-4162 GCA_964608795.1 uncultured Candidatus Poseidoniales archaeon
TCGTCATTCCCGTGCAACTGGAGCCCGCGGTACTACCAGGTTATACTATACCCCCTAAGGAGTGCATCGCCCTAGGGCCTCGCTCTTATGATGCTCTCGGTCAGTCGAATTTGAGACTCACGTGGACCCCAGAACCGGGCCTACCAAGAGAGCGATTGCGACCCAAGCCCCTAGGATTGCTGTCGCCAGTCCCCACGCGCGCGGGCGTATGCCAGCACTCAGCCAGCCGAACACCCGTGAGACCTTACCAGGTGCCAGAGCAATGAGGCGTGCCAGATTGACGATGATACCGGCTGCGATGAGGAAGGCCAGCATAGCTAGGACGGAGAGCGGGATGCCCAACAGGTCCGAGCGGGCCACGGCGCCCACACCCTGAGGAATCAGTGCCGGGGTCCGCAGCCACAACAGCCAAGCCAGCCAGAGACCCAGATAGGCGTCCTCGGTGAAACTAGCTCGGTCGCGCCATGCGCGGAATCCTTCGGGTAGGCGCGAGTACGCTGCTGAAGCCATAGATTCGATCTCGGCGATCCTGCCATGCAGCAGGACTGAGAGCCCGTGGTACACCATGACGACGGCAAGCAGCAGTTCAATCCATATCCAGAAGGCCCCCAGTCCGAGTGCCGCCATCAGGGCCACGGGCAATGCCCAAATCCCGAAGCCGACAGCAGCAGCGACTGCTGTCATAATCGAGCCTGCGCCTGGGAACAGCGGTTCATCGGGCAGCTTGAACTCCCGATCTCTCGGCATCGCTAGAACCACCAATGGCAGCACCGCTGTGCTGATGATGATTGAGAATAACGACAACGGGTTGTTCCCAGAGCCCCGGGATGCCGAGGATACGGCCTCGTCGATTTCCAGTGCCGACATCGTTCCGGGCTGCCAATCCGTGACGAAACCAGCGGAGTCGATGACGATGACAGCATCGGTCGCACCGCTGGGGAAGGCCTTGCCGACGGCGGCGTCGGCCTCGTCCATCAGTAGAGGCCAAGTCTCATTGAGAGTCAACGAATAGGTGTCCAGATCGACGGATTGGACCCCTTCCCCAGTGGCAATCTGGATGAATGCGATTTCTGAGTCACTGATGATTTGCGCTCCCCTTAAATCGTCGAATTGCCTGACTGCGTTTGGCGATCCTGTACGGAACAGTCCGACCACGACGGCGTCGTGCCCAGGGAGCAAATCGGACAGTTTGACCAGTTCGCCATCATGGGACAGCAGAGCGAACGAGGGTGCTGCGCCCTCTTCCCTTGGGGCGTTGCTGTCGATGTCGGGCAAGTGCATAGCGGGGCCGAGCGCGGTAATTGCAAGCAGCAGTAGTATCGCGTAGGTCTGTATGGGCAGCATCGCCTCGCGCATCGAGGCCCCGATCCATGCAATTATCCCCAGCGGGACAACAATCGCGGCCCACATCGAGGCCAACATAGGCTTAGGGTCCTCCGGGACCTCGAATCGCAGCACACCTACAGTATCGCACAACTCGCCCGGATCCTGGTCGGTGACTGTGAAACAGGCGTCAATCATGTACCTGCCCGGACCGAGTGGCTTCTCTGAGGACCAGGTGAAAATCGTCCTGTTGGCTTCACCAGTCCTCGTCCCATGAGGGATCTCAAAATGCTCCAGCCGCTGGTCCTCCTTGCCGAAGCCGTGTACCATCTCGTCCCAGTCCAGCGGCCCGACAATCTCGAGTACCTGGCCCTCGAAGTCCTCGGCCCCCCATGGAGAAATCGGCGTGAATTCGACCCTTACCATCCGGTTCGAGTCTATGCTGTAATCCAACTGCGGATCGATGACATCTCCCTCAAAGATGATTCCCGAGATCGCGTCATAGGTACCCCACCAGAGGATCCCCTGCTGCAAGCAGTCGTGCTGCACGTCCACTTGCAAGGAGACGAGGTCGCCTGGCGACAGCGAGACGTTGACGTCTAGGGCCTCTACCGTGAATTCGTGTGCGGAGAGGTACGACTCCTCCATCGCAAGTGAGTTGGTCTGAGCGTTATCCAGAACCAGCGTGCTGCCGAGTGAGAGAGTCACCTCAAACGAGGTCTCGGCACCGGCAGCCCCAGGAAGTACATTGGTGAGTCTGCAGCCGTCGTTGGTAGAGTCCAGTGAGGCGAACAGCCGTACTGTGATGTTGCCCTCAAACCTGAACGACTCGGTCAGTGGAGCGGATTGGATGTCGATGAGGTTTGGATTGAGCGCCGAACTGGTCTTTGTGAACTCGGCCTTGCCGAGGGGCTGCCCGGTGTTGGTGGTCCAGTTGCGATCCAGAAACGGCTGCTCCTCGGTCCCCTTCAGATACAGCATGTGGCTGTCTGGTAGAGTCCAGTCGATTCCGGGCCCTTCGGTCTCACCGTAGTCTTGGGCATTCGCCATCGAGCTGGCCGAGGTCATCACCAGTAGCATGGCGAGAGCTAACAGAACACCGGTTCTAGACCCGTTTGCCCTATCTCCCATGTCCTTGTCCTCTTCTCGTACAGTACAAACCCCACGTTTTGATGCTACAGGAACCTGAACGCCACTACAACGGCCATCGCTGCCCCTGATAGGGTGGCTAGGAAGTTCACCGTGTGCTTCCCTATGTACCCCTTATTCTCGAGCAATTCACCGAGTATCGAGTCTACTTGACAGCCTAGCCAACCCACAATCGTCACTACGACGAAGATGCTGGCGACGCTCATCGGCTCACCATAGACAGGTGCAAGCAGAACTGCGACTGTAGCGATTAGGAGAGCGCCGAGCAGCGCCGCCGCTGTGCCTGTCGGAGACATCCCCCCGTTGGTCCCTGGTGGGACCGCTTCGAGGGTGATGATGCTCCGAGTCCTCGGATCGAGGCTGCCTATCTCTGAGGCCAGTGTGTCGGACAGCGCCACTGAGACGCTGCAGGCTACAGCCAGGAAGTACCAATCCCCCTCGCCAAACCAAGCAAGGACTGCGACCAACGAGGCCGCTGCCCCGTTCGCCATCACATTGCGCCAACCCCTCGCTCCCTCATTGGACTCCTGTATCGACAGTGCCCGCTTCTCCTCAAAGCGCCACTTGGTAGCCATGGAGCCGACGAAGAGGAAGACCACGAGGATTACCAGCCAGGTCCAGTGCCCCAGAAGAGAGACGGTGAGTCCAACCCCCATGGCGGCGAGCAGTCCGCTCGAATCCAGCATGTCACGCAGCTTGGATACCAGCAGCAGCGCGGACACTAGGATGATGGAAATCATCTGGTCGTCGGTAAAATAAGCCGATGCGTCCACCATTCTGCTCGCTCTGCGCTGCCCGATGGGGCGGTCATGAAGGATTCCCCTGTGAGAAGTCCGTTCCTAGTGGAACGGAATGTCGGGCAAGCAAGCAGGGGCAGGAATGAAAAGACCCGGATGGCATCGTTGGTCATGGTAGACGAGAGATCCTTTGGACTAGTCTTGGAGGAAGGTGTTTCAACATACGAAGAGGTGCATGAACCTACCAGACCTAATGGCAAGAGGAGCAAACTTGTATCCTGGCTGGTGATTGCCTCCTCATGGGTGTTCACCCTGCTCATCATCATCCTAGGTTTCTCCCTAGTGGGTATCCTAGAGTTGTTCGGCCTTTCAGAGGACGTCTCATGGGAGTTGATGGGGGCCTTAGTCTACGTTGCAGTGCTCGCGATGACCGTGCTGTACCTCCACTGGGACGGGGACCTTGGCGGTACCCTTCAGATGTTCAAAATAGGCTCATTAGGGGCTGGTTTTGTCTTCCTCGTTGGCCTGCCTTTCGTGATTACCGTGATCGACTTGGTTGCGACATCCATCTACGACATGCTGTACATCGCGCGATGGGGGGAATCGTCCATCCCCGAGTTGGTGTACTACGTGGACGACTCGGAATACGATGTCATCCGTGCACTGTCGTTCGTCTCTATTGTGATTGTAGCCCCAGTGGTGGAGGAGATTCTGTTCAGAGGATACATCCTAGATGCCATCAGGGAACTGCACGGGGACGTGGTGGCGGTCTTGGGCAGTTCCGTGTTGTTCGGACTGCTGCACATCGAGCCGTACGTCGTCGGCATGGCGACCTTGGGGGGAATCGTCTATGGCATTGTCAGAATTAGATCCGGTAGCCTGTGGCCTTGCATAGTCAGCCACATGGTGTGGAATTTTCTCGCCTTCCTCTACATTTGGTACGGATGATTGTG
>CAZSPJ010000073.1:0-4038 GCA_964608795.1 uncultured Candidatus Poseidoniales archaeon
CCTTGTCGTTGGTGCCACTGGCCCGTGCCCCGCCGAATGGCTGCTGGCCGACTACGGCCCCGGTCGGTTTGTCGTTGATGTAGAAGTTCCCGGCGGTGAAGCGAAGAGCTTCGAACGCCTTCTGGACGTTGGCCTCATCGCTGGAGAAAATCGAACCGGTGAGGGCATAGGGGGATGCCTCGTCGCACATCCTCAGGACATTATCGAAGTCGTCGTCGTCGTACACGAACACGGTGAGTACTGGTCCGAATATCTCCTCGACCATGGTCTCCGAGGTCGGATTAGTGGTGACGATGATAGTCGGCTCGATGAACCAGCCCGTGCTGTCGTCCGAGCCGCCTCCGACGATGATCTGGCAGCAGTCGCGGCCTTGGGCACGCTCGATGTAACCCGTGATCTTGTCGAAGGCCCGCTGGTCTATCACAGCGGTCATGAAGTTCGTGAAATCTCTCGCATCCCCAATCTTGATCTTACCAATCTCTGCACACAGGTCATCCGAGATGGCGTCCCAGACGGATTGTGGGATGTAGGCGCGACTGGCTGCGCTGCACTTCTGACCCTGGAACTCGAAAGCGCCGCGCAGCAGCGCGACTAGTAGGCCCTGGCGGTCACAGTCGGGGTGAGCGACGACGAAGTCCTTGCCTCCAGTCTCCCCCACTATTCGCGGGTATGAACGAAGGTTAGGGAGTGCGAGTCCGATCTCCTGCCACAGTCCCTGGAAGGTGGCTGTCGAGCCTGTGAAGTGGAGTCCGGCAAAGTCGGGGTTCGCCAGAGCAATCTCAGTGATTTCAGCGCCCGATCCGGGAAGGAAGTTGATTACACCTGCTGGCAGTCCAGCCTCCATCATCAGCTGCATCAGGACGTAGTTCGAGTGGTACGAGTTTCTGCTGGGCTTCCATATCGAGGTGCAACCGACCACAGCCGGGGCGCTGGGCAGGTTGCCGGCGATGCTGGTGAAGTTGAACGGGGTGATTGCGAGCACGAAGCCCTCGAGCGGGCGGATTTCGGTCGAGTTCTGGACACCCTCGGGAGAGATGAGTGGTTGGAGGTCATCATGGAAGCTGCGAGCGTAGTGGCAGTTGAAGCGCCAGAAGTCGATGAGTTCGCAAGCGGCGTCTATCTCTGCCTGAAAGGCCGTCTTGGACTGGTTCAGCATCGTCGAAGCGTTGACCCTCATGCGCCAGTCCCCTGCCAGCAGGTCTGCACAGCGCTCGAATACGGCACAACGGCCTTCGAGGCCGAGGTCAATCCAGTCCTGCTGAGCCTGTACTGCCGCGTCGCAGGCGGCCTCCATCTCGGCCCTCCCTGCCAGATGTACATTTGCGATGATGTGGCCGTGGTCGTGCGGGATGACCTGGGTTGTGGTGACCCCGGTATAGACAGCCTCGCCGTTGATGATGCAGGGGATCTCGACTACCTCGTCCATCTGCCGGTCCATCTCGGCGTGCAGTAGCGCCCTCTCCTCTGAGCCGGGAGCGTATCCGAGAATCGGTTCGTTATCGGGATGGTCCGCCATGACTGCGGGTCAGTCAAGTTGGCTTTGATGGTTGCGAGTGCGTATTCAAGTCCACTCAGTCGGCTCGTCCTTCTTTGCCTTCTTCCAGGCCCTGTAGCACGACTTGCATACGGTGACTCGCTTCGAGTCCTTGGTGAGTCCTGACTCGCCCCAGACGTCAACTGCTCTGTCGAAGGCTAATTTTCGACCACCAATCTTCTTGTCGGCCCAGTTGTCGCATCCTGCGACATCGCACTTGATTTCACCTACGTATTCCTCGTCTTCCTTCTTCTCTGGGCCGGCGGCGGCTGACGCTGCATCACGCCTCTTACGTGCGTTGGCCTTGAATCCCATACGGCGCTCGCCAAAGTGGACTGATTAGAAGGTTGCCTCATCCGCAGGGAAGTCGAACGGACCTCCTCTGCTAGCGACCGATGCGCGGCGGTCGGGACCGACCCCCACGCTGACGATAGGGACTCCAGCAAGGTGCTCAATCCTCTCGATGTACTTCCTGATGACTTCCGGAAATGCGTCGAACCCAGTGCCCTCTGACCTCGAAGCATCGGCCATGGCTAACCACTCATCCATAGAAATTGCTGGGAACCCTGGGTGAGTCTCGTATATCGGAGTGCACCTCGCAAGGTCCTCGCTGGTGGTCGGCATGACATGGAGTGTCTTGCCGTCCATCTCATAGCCAATACATATCTTCAGTTCGTCAAGACCTCCGAGTACGTCTAACTTGGTGACCACTAGGCCGGTGTAGCCATTGATGCGATTGCTCTCACGCAGTGCCACCATGTCCAGCCACCCGGTACGCCTCGGTCGACCTGTGGTGGTTCCGTACTCGTTGCCCACCTGCGCCATGTGCATTCCGGGGCCTCCTTCCAGAGAGAGTTCGGAGGGGAACGGGCCATTGCCAACCCTCGTCGTGTAGGCCTTGGTGATTCCGAAGCACTGGTCGACGTGCCCTGGGTGTATTCCAGCGCCGTGGGTGGCGTTGGCCCTGCTGGTCACCGACGAGGTGACGAAGGGGTAGGTGCCCTGATCTATGTCGAGCATCGCCCCCTGGGCTCCCTCTAGCAGTACTCTCTCGCTATTCCTGAGGGCTAAGTCGACCATCAGGCCAGTCGGCCTGATGGCGTCCGAGTAGCGCTCGAGTATCCATCTGAGGTCAGACTGCAGTGTACCGGCATCTATGCCCTCGTCCACACCGACCGTAGCCAGCTGCTTGTTCATGCGCTCGGCTTGAGCCCGTACCGCCTCGGCGTCGTTGACTATGCCCTTGAGGTCAGCGAACCTGATGCCGACCCTCTCGATGCGATCCCGGTAGGTCGGGCCAATGCCGCGGCCAGTGGTGCCGACGACGCGGTCAGCTCCGTCATACAGCCTGTGGAAGGGTAGGATGATCGAGGCCCGCTCGCTGATGAACAGGCGCTTGCCCTCGGGCCTCTCACCGGTCAGAGCGTGCCACTTGTCGAGTTCCTCCTCGAGCACCCACGGGTCGATTACCATCCCGTCACCGAGAACGAGATTGCAGTGCTCATAGGAGACTCCGGAGGGTATCTGGTGGAGCTTGAGGGTCGTGTCGCCGAGTACGATGGTGTGGCCGGCATTGTTGCCTCCTTGGAAGCGCACGGTCCACGTCGAATGGTTGGCTAGCTGATCTATGGCCTTGCCCTTGCCCTCATCCCCCCACTGGGCTCCGAGCACGACACTAGCAGGCACCGTAGCCTCGGGCAGTATGAAGCGCGGATGAATGCTTTGGCGGGAGACGAATCGGATTCCTAGAGGATTTCATGCTGGGAAGCGATTATGAAGGGTCGTCAGGTCGGCCGGTCTGCATGGCTCAGAGGCACCCCGAGGCAGAGGCTCGACTACTCAAGAAGTGGATATGTATGCGTTGCTCTGCGACCCATAGGGGGCGCAAGCCGAGGGTGTGCCGTAAGTGCGGATACACGGGTCTGCGAATCAAGGCTTCCGAGCGCAGGAAGACATGAGCATGAGCATCGGGTCTGCAGGACTCGAGGGCTTCGCTCTGAGCATAGGACTCATACTCGCTCTCGGCCCACAGAACGTGTTCGTCCTCAGGCAGGGCCTGCTGCGCTCACACGTATTCGCCGTCTGCTTAGTCTGCTCCCTTGCCGATGCTAGTCTGATAGCAGCTGGGGTGCTCGGAATGGGCTCAGTTCTATCAGGCATCGAGGGAGCAGAGTTTTGGATCGCTGTCGCTGCTGCCGTGTTCCTGACTGGATACGGCCTGCTGCGCATCAGATCTGCGATGAGCCCGGTTGGAATGTCCACAGAGGGGGAGGGAGAAAGTGAACTCGGACCGACCATCGGGGCGGCTCTCGCATTCACTTTCCTCAACCCGCACGTCTACGTCGACACGCTGCTTCTTATTGGGGGTGCATCAAGCAGGTACCTCGGTGATGACCGTCTGGCATTCGGAATAGGTGCTGCTACTGCCTCGTTCGTGTTCTTCTTCTCCCTCGGCTATGGTGCTAAGAGGCTCTCAGGGGTTCTGAACAAGCCTGAGGCTTGGA
>CAZSPJ010000074.1:0-4020 GCA_964608795.1 uncultured Candidatus Poseidoniales archaeon
CGGCTTCGCCTCAGCGAACCGGTGTCGTATCTCCTGTCGAGAAGCCTGCATAGCAGCCCCCATGCCCACTCGCGCCCTGCCGACGAGGCGTTCGACTCGATGGCTTCGAGGGTCGCAAGCGCCTCTGGCCATCCCATGTGAGGAAGAGCCTCCAGAACAGACAGGTAAGCGAGATCCGAATCCATCTTATCAATCTCCACAGGGGATTCATCTGCAGCATCTTCTATTCCGTACTCACCAGCGGGGTGGGTGTCCACCAGATCGCCGAACTTGTTCGTCATGACAAGTTCCTTGCCGCCATCGTCGGTTGGTATGACATCGAACAGGAAGGCGCCGCCGTCGGTGTAGGAGCCGCCTCTGGCGTTCCAGTACTCGTCAGCGCGGCGCCAGAATCTCTTGTCCTCGGAGGCGAGGCTCTCCAGCACCGCGTCTATGACCTGCTTCTCCGAGCCGCAGAACGCAATCCCGACCTCGCCACGCTGGTAGGCGAAGACCTGTGGCCTGAGCATGCTGGTGTCGGTGATTCCGATTAGTCTGTGAGTAGTCCCTTCGGACTGTGCTATGATGAAGAACCATGGGCCGTCGGGGCTGCCGTGGATGTGAGTCCTCTGGATAGCCGAGTACACCTCCTGCTTTTCCTCGGGAAGCATCACGTAGTCGAGCTCGCTTGTGGGCGCTAGGCTCTCGATGACGTGCTCCATACTGTAACCGTAGACGCGTCGATGCAGGTCGAAGGCCAGCGCCCCGACCTCGGTGTCTGTGAAGAACAGCGGCTCCATCCCTCTCTGCGCGAGGTAGTCCTTGACTGAGACGTAATTGGAGAAGTCACCATTGTGCACCAGAGCGCAGTCTATGCCCTGTCCGAACGGGTGAGCGCCTCCTGGATGAGTCACCCTGCCTCTGGTAGGATAGCGGTGATGGCCAATCCAGACATGAGCGGTCATGTCATCGAGGCCGTAGAAGCGAATCACGTCCTCGGCGTAGCCAACAATCTTGA
The DNA here is from genome assembly GCA_964608795.1 of uncultured Candidatus Poseidoniales archaeon. Taxonomy (GTDB): domain Archaea; phylum Thermoplasmatota; class Poseidoniia; order Poseidoniales; family Thalassarchaeaceae; genus Thalassarchaeum. Next base: position 998 of record CAZSPJ010000074.1, read on the forward strand.
GGATGAGAAGGTCCCTGCCGTGGCTCAGTACGAATGCGTCTGTCCTTCCGTCCTTGGCGTAGAACTCCACGTTCAGAGAATGGGTGGTGTGGAACACGAACTCCTCGGAAGCAGCCTCCCTGTCGTTCGGGTCGATGACATCGTGCAGCTTGTCAGAGATGAAATCGTCGAGAGCATCATCGCGAGGCCTGACGAAGTAGCACACGACGTCGGGCGGGCGCGTGTCGAGGGCAGGGAGGTCTTCCTCCCAACTCGCTAGGGCGGGCATCTCGTGGATGTGGTCGATGTGGAAATTGGGGTGGATGCTGGTCTCCTCGACAGCATCGCGGACGCTGGAATTGAGGTAGGCGACGGCGTAGAGGTACGAGTCAGACAGAGTCCGGGCATCGACTCCGAACTGCTCGGGATCCATCCCCACCATGGCTACTCCGCCGCCCTTGCCGTTACCTCTGTTCCTCATCTGCTCGAGCGAGGCGAACAGGTGGCGGCCTGCGACCGGGACCTCGGAGGCCAGCCCCACGACTCCGCACCCGCCCTCGGCGGCGTCCTCATCGCGGCGTTCGAACTTCGGGTGGCTCGCCGTCATCTCGCGGCGGGCCTGGATTATCTTTGAGGGGTCAATCATTCGCCTGCCTCCTTGCCGATGTACCTCAGCAGGTCGGTCCGCCCCCTCAGCTCACGGACATTGCTCAGACCGAGCTTGCGGAGGATGTCCCGCAGCCTCCACTGCATCGCGGTGTACAGGTTGTCGAGCCTCTTGGCGCCCCAGTCCTGCTGCACCCACTCCTGTAGCTCGATGTCAGTGGTGGTGAGGCCCCATGGGCAGCCGCGCCCGGAAGGACCTCCCTCGCAGTTCGAGCATCGGGTGCACCCCATGCCGACCAGATCGGTCGTCCCCAATACGCAGCCGTCTGCGCCGAGAGCGATTGCCTTGGCGATGTCGTCAGCTGTCCTGACACCCCCGCTAGCGATGAGGGTGACCTTGTCGCGAACCCCTTCCTTCTGCAGGAATTTGTGGACCTTTGGTATGGCCAGCTCAATCGGCATGGCGATGTTCTTCTTGGCTATCTCCGGTGCCGCTCCAGTGCCGCCATAGCCGCCGTCGAGGTGGATGATATGCGCACCTGCGTAGTACGAGCCGACTGCGACCATGTCTACGTCGTGAGGAGTGCTGACCTTGACAGAGAGTATTGCCTTCGGATTGACAGTCTCTATCCAATCGAGATGCTTTGAGTGATCCTCGACAGAATAGGTGGAGTGGAAGGGGAATGGACTGAACAGACTGACGAATGGGACCGATCCGCGCAGCTTTGCAACCTCTTCTCCGGCCTTGGCTGCAAGCAGGTGCCCCCCGAGGCCCGGCTTGGCCCCCTGCGCGTACTTGAATTCGATAATGGGGGCGGCTTGGATGGTCTCCTCCTCGACGCCGAAGTATCCCGTTGCTACCTGAGTGATGACATTCTCCTTGACCTCGTACAACTCAGGCGGGTACCCTCCTTCGCCTGTCGACATGAATGAGTTCCATTGTTTGGCGTTCTTCGCCCTCGACATCATCACATTGACTGAAACAGAACCATACGACATCCCGCCGCCATACCAAGGTATGTCAATCTCAATCTTGTTCTTCTTGTCACCACGGCGGTTCAGGGGCAGCTTGGTGTCAATGGCTTCCGAGTGTTCCAGCCAATCGCTCTCGGGAAGGAACTGGAAATCGAGCCTGTCGAAACCACCGTCGCTCTTCCCAGTTTTGAAGTTCAACTTGTCAGGAACCTCGCCGGTCTCAGCCATGTACCAGGTCGAGAGGATAAGTTCGTCAGTCCAGCGAGCATCTCCGAGAGCCTTCGGCTTTTCGTATTCGCCGAACGCCCTCGCGTTCATCCCATCCTGCATCAGGTGGGTGGTCTTGTGGAGGAGAGCATCGCTGGGTTTCACGATCTTACCTTTGTAAGCGTCGACTAGATCCTGGAGCATAGCCATCAGCAATCACCTCCTACGTAGCCGGCGATTCCCTCGAAGGCCTCGTCCTCAAGGTGCTTGACTACCATCGAGCGGCCGAACTCCCCCCTCAGCCTGCGGACCTCGCGAATTCCCATCGCTCCGAGTATCTCCAGCAGTTGGTCCCTCCACGAGCCGCATAGGTTGGTGAGCCTCTGCTCCGCCCAATCCAGATCCAGATGCCTCGGCAGAGTCCCAGCGACCTGTTTCCGCTGCCTGAGCGAGCCATTGGAGCGACCCTGTAGGGCGAACAGCACCGGCAAATCTAGTGTGACTGCGTCGAGTCCACTGATGATAGCCTTGGGGACATGGTCAGCTCCGACAATACCTCCACCGCCGAACAGAGTCACGGTGTCCCGTCGGCCCTGCTCGAGGAGAAGCATGTGGGCCTCCTTGAACAGTTCAGTAACGAAGGTGCCGTCAGAGCCGCGGCCGTGCAGGTCCGCGAGCAGATGAATCACCTTGACTCCGGACTCGACTGCCTGAGTCATCCGGTCCTGCCAGCCCTCTTCGAAGTGTATTCGGATTCCAATCATCGCGTCGGTGGCCTCGGTGGCGATATCGAAACCAGCAGCGTCCCAACCCCACGGTCGACCGGGAGATGATCGCAGCTCAATCAGCCTCGCGTTTGGAAATTCTGAGGCCCGAGATGCCTCGGTGTTGTCGAGTACCGGGACGATGTTGGGTGCGTCCAGCCCCAGTCTAGCCACGGTGTGGGCATCTAGGCATGCCAGAGTGTCTATCCGCCTACTGGTTGAATCGACCACACTAGCCAACTGCGGAGTGCCGAGGTCGCCCGGCGGGAGGTCGAAAATAAACGGGACCTGAATTGTGAACATCTCAGGGGTGCTCCCAGATAGTTTACCATTGGAATCGAAAGACAGGTGCATCGGCTTGCTCCCGATGTCCACTGCTGTGCCAATCAGCTCGCGCCCGTGGATTCCGTCCCTGCTGGGGCGCACAATCTCTGACATGTCTGTCAGCATGCCATCGAAACCGGGACCACCGAAGCGTCCCCTGTACCCTTG
>CAZSPJ010000075.1:0-3870 GCA_964608795.1 uncultured Candidatus Poseidoniales archaeon
ACCAGATTTCGATCAACGAACTCACCGGGACGTGATCGATAACAATGGAGTCGAGAATGTGGAGGGGGTCGAACCACGAACCCTCGTCCTGCCAGCCGTGGTTGTACAGCACCGTCTTGATGGCGCTGATGTCACTCTGCCCGGGGTGCCACGAGTAATCGACGACGATTGCTACAGTGGGCCGCCCGTCCTCCCCTGTGATCGAGGTCGTCGAAACCGAAGTCCTCTCTCCGGCGATGATTCTCTGCAGCCTGTCATCCATCCCATCGGAGTCTAGATCGTACCAGTATCCGAACCACCATCCGGGGTCCTCGACAGGCCAGCCCGAATCGGCAGGACGGATGCCTGGAGAGCGATCCTTCTCGGGGCACTCCTCGCCTCCGCAGATTAGCGGAGGGGGCAGCCCAGGTCCTGACAGGACTGCTTCTTCGTTGCTCTCTTCCACGTCTTCAGGAATGTGTACCAGCCCACTGGCTCCAAACGAGAAGTCGGTCACTAGCAGCAGCGCGACCACTATCAGAGACAGTCCCGGATGCCTGCTTCGACCCATGGCTCTCTAGGAGAGCCAAACTCGGATGGGGTTTAATCCCAACCTGTATCGGTTCTTCCACCACACCGGTTCACGGCCACTTGACGTGGCCCCCGGAGACGGCGCAACGCATCCGACAGTTCTCGCCCTTCATCTCGGTAATCATCTCGCCTTCGCAAACTGGGCATATGGTGTGCTCAGAGAGCTCTTCCAGCCACGCCCTCCTAGTCTCCAGTTCGTCACCCTCCTCGCGCAGTCTCCTAAGTATCTTCGCAGCCTCGCCATCAAGCGGTTTGTCGGCTGCGAACCAAGGGTCGTCATCAAGGCTCCCCATGCGTTCCTTGGCCTGCGTCCTGAGGGCTTGGGCACGCTCCGAACCGGTAGCCGATTCTTGCGTCGAATCGAGTGAGCTGGGTGCGCCCTGAGCAATCGGTCTGGCTAGTAGGTAGGCTAGGAAGAAGCCCCCGACATGGGCCATGTGAGCGACATTCGACTCCAAAGAGGTGTCTGATTGCAAATCGTACATCTGCCAGACCTCCAAGCCGAGCCTTACGAACACGATGAGCCAGACCGGCCAGGCGCGGATGAAGAACAGTAGGGGGAACTCAACTTTGTCTTCTGGCCAGCATGCCATGTAAGCCCCCAGCAGTCCGAACGCCGCCCCGCTGGCACCGATGGCAGGGGACACCGAATCGGGATGCGACAGGACCCAGGCTAGGTTACCTCCGAGGAAGCCGAGGAAGTAGACTGCAAGCCATCTCCGCCCACCCAGTCTCTGCTCCAAGGGGATTCCGACCAGTGCAATCACCAGTATGTTGCTCAGCACATGGATCCAGTCGGCGTGGAGCCACGCCGCGGACAGCATCCTGTAGGATTCTGCAGGATCTCCCATGACACTGGGCTTGATGCCGAGCAGGTCAATCATCCATGAGAACTGCATCGGCACTCCGTAGAGCACTGAATATGCGAACTGGACGAACGCCACTAGCATCAAAGAGAGCACAGTGGCCAGTGCTAGACTGGTTTCACCGCGCGCCGCGGAGACGTACGGTCCGAGCGCAACTGCGACCAATAACCCGACCACAATCAGGTCGCTGCCCGCTAAGTCAACCCACTCGACTCCCATGTCAGTCATTCCAAGCCGTGCGGCTTGAGCGAATAGCCGCTTCGACCCCGTGATGGAACTACTCAAACGATAGCCCACCTTCGGACTCGTGTGGAACAAGACATCATGCTGCAGGCTGCGGGCATCGAAGTGCATCGCGGCTCCCGAGTGGTTCTGAAGGACACCGATTTCCGCCTCAAGAGGGGAGAGGTGGTGGTTCTGGCTGGGCCCAACGGCTCAGGCAAGACCACTCTCCTCGAGGCATGTGCGGGCATACTCCCTCTGACCTCCGGAAGCGTCATCTGGCGCACGGATGGCGATGAGGAGAGAGTTGTGCGCGATTCAGATGGGCGCAGGAACGAACCTCCTCCGATGGGCCTGACGCTGCAGAGCGACGGGATGTGCGGCGAGGAGACTGTGGAGGAGAGGCTACTGGTGTCACTCAGCGTATCCGGCCGGAGCTCCGATGGGAACACCGTCTCGCAGATGCTATCGGAGTGGGGGTTGGAGCACCGGCGCGCAGACCGCGTCTCCCAGCTCTCCGGAGGCCAGCGCCGCCGTCTAGCAGTGCTCTGCGGACTTGCCCCAGCGGTCCTCAGCGCGGACTCGAGAGTCGTATTGCTGGATGAGCCCTCGGAAGGCCTCGATGAGTCAGGTAGAGCCCTTCTGGCAGGCTGGTTGAGGGCACTGGCCCGAGATGGTCACAGCGTCCTAGTAGCCACGCACGACGAGGGCGTGGTCAGATGCGCGGACAGAGTGCTTGGAGTACGGGATGAAAATCTGACGGAATCCCCCGGCTCATCCGAGGGCGAACCTTCGAGGCTGCCTGAACCCAGCCAATCGATTGATTCGAGCACGCATGGCTCGTTGATACGCTGGGCCATCAGGATGGAGATGCGCAATCCCGTAGACACGACAGGCCGAGCAACTCCCGCACTGGTCGCCCTGCTCCTCGCATACGCACTGGTAGGGGAGATTGACTTGGGTCACGCGGGCAGCGACCTTCTCGCAGCCCTCGTACTCGTTCCTGCCTTCATCACGGTCGTTGTCTCTCCGGCTTTGGTCCGACGCCTCGCCGAAGAGGACTGTGGAAGGTGGTGGAATGCAGTGGTTGGGCCGGCCGCAAGGCCCACCTACTCGCTGATCGGCGCCTCGATCCTACTCCCCCTGCCTCTGACCTACATCTCTTGGTTCGTCCTCGCAGATTCCTCTGACGCAGCCTCGTCATCGCAGGTCCTGCGCTGGCTCTGGCTTCCCGCAGTAGTCATGATTGATGTCGCTGCTGCTGCTGCTGCTCTGCACCTTCTGGTGGCCGACCTGCGCCGAGCCAGCGCGGCTGCCGCATCTCTGCTCCTGTTGGTCCTAGTCTGGCCGTTCCTGCAACTGACCGACGCACTCTCAGTCATCATGACCGATGGGATGTCCTTCGGACTCGGGATGGGCGACCCACTGGTGTCTTGCATCATAGCGAGCCTGATATCCATCCTAGTCTGGGCGGTCGCAATCTACCTGCCAGACGCATGAAGACCAGCATTGATGACGAGTGACAGTCTCGGCGTGCCATGCCATCAGTCAGAGCGACCGGAGCAGCTCTTACCGTGCTGGGTCTGACTGGGGCTGCTACGACGTTACTACTCGGGCTACTCTGGGCGCCTTCGGTCGACCCCGAGGCCTGGAACGCCCCCGAAGCATATCGGATACTGTTCTGGCACGTCCCGTTCGCATGGTCGTCGTTTCTTGCATTCTGCGTCCTGTTCATTGGCTCGGTGGCTTGGTACGCACGCCGCTCTGAGTTCGGCTGGAGGCTCATCTGCACGGGCTCCGACCTCGGCCTGCTGTTTGGTCTTGGAGTGGTGATTTCCGGACCGATATGGGGCTCCGCGGAATGGGGGGTCCCATGGGACTGGGGTGATTTGAGACTGAACACCTACGCCCTGCTCACCGCTGTAGCCCTGTTCCTTGTCCTCGCTCGCAACTCGCAGCCCGAGGGCCACGACACCCGGGACACCATCGCTTCAGTCGGCCTGTTTGGATTCGCATTGGTTCCAATCACCGCACTAGCGACCACTTGGTATCAGGAGCGCCACCCTGGAATCATAATCGTGGAGAGCGAGGAGGCCGGACTCGCTCCAGAGATCCTGATGGTCCTGCTGCTCGGCTTCGCATCGTTCTTCGTGCTGTTCGCCGGCTTCGCTCTGCTGAGCGACACCCTGCATCAGATGGAGTCAAGACTGAG
>CAZSPJ010000076.1:0-3849 GCA_964608795.1 uncultured Candidatus Poseidoniales archaeon
TAAGATGCCTAGTCGGCGGGCTGTATCTGTCTTGGGCGGGCTGTCGAACCATGCTTGGCCAAAGTCAGAAGTACCCATAGTAGGGTCGCCGGACAGGTCCGACAAAGCACGATTCTAGGGTTTTTTTCAGGACTGCAGGGCCTCGATGCGTTCCTCGTGGATTCGCTCCCACGGGAAGTGACCGTCGTCTGTGGGGCTGCGACCGAAGTGACCGCCTGAAGCAGTTACGAGGTAAATGGGGCGCTTCAGATCGAGGTCCCTGATCATACCAGCCGGCCTCCAGTCGAACACATTCAGGATCCTGTTGGATAGCTCCAGATCGGAGATGGTGCCGGTTCCGAAGGTATTGGCGAGCAGCCCGATCGGTTGGGCCCTCCCAATCACGTAGGAGACTTGGATTTCGCATCGATCCGCCATCCCCGCTGCTACCACGTGCTTGGCTGCCCACCTAGCAGTGTACGCAGCAGAGCGGTCCACCTTCGATGGGTCCTTGCCGCTGAACGCACCGCCGCCGTGCTTCCCGCCACCGTACGTGTCCACGATGATCTTGCGACCGGTGAGTCCGGCGTCGGAGTATGGGCCACCAGGGTCGGGGAAGGAGCCGGTGCCGTTGACGATGAGGTTGCTAGTGTCAAATCCATCCAACCAGCGCTCTGGGATGGCGTGCTTGACCACCTCCTCCCATACGGTGTCTCGGATGAACTCCCTCTGGGCATCCTCGTCGGGTAAACCGCCGGCATCCCTTGCGTGCTGCACTGCTATCACTACGTCGCTGACGTGCTGGGGCGCGCGCGTGCCGTCACCCTCGTGCATCCTCCTCTCATCAAGGCGGACCGATACCTGACTCTTGCCATCTGGGCGCATCCATGGTATCTTTTCGGTGCGTCGGATGATGTCCAAGCGGCGCGTGAGCCTCTGAGAGAGAGCGGCGGCGATAGGGAAGTACCGGCCAGCCAGTTCTGGGGTGTCCTCAGTCTCGTTGCAGGCATATCCGAACATTATCCCCTGATCCCCTGCTCCTTGGGAGTCCATGTCGCCATCCACGCCTTGGCTGATGAACTCGGACTGCGTGGTGATGTATGTGTGGACCTTGCAGCGTGTGCGGGAAGTGGCGTCCATGCCTATCGAGTGGTCGGTATAGCCGATTGAGGCAGCTGTATGACGGGCTATGGCCTCATAGTCCGGGGTTCTCCCGTTGAGGCTGACCTCCCCCGCGAGCACTATCGCCGCCTCGCCAGACATGCCCTTGACTAGGGTCTCCACAGCCACCCTAGCCTCGGGATCTATGGTCAAGCAGGCATCGAGAATGGCATCGGAGATGGAATCGCAGAGCTTGTCCGGATGGCCTGCAGTGACCGATTCTGCGGTGATAATCGGAGGAAGGAAGTCGGACATGGGGGAGCGAGAAGGCGCCCCTTCATGAAGGCGGCGACCGCAGCAGCAAAAACCGGGATGCTGCTCGCAGCATCGTGGGTAGAGCTGAGACCGAGATAGTATGGAGTGGCTCTCGCGAGAAGGCGCGGGCTCTGCTGGCTGCTGTATCGCCTGACGACCCGGATTCCTTCGAGGCGGAGATTGTCGAAGTCGGTGATGGTGCAGAGTTGCGCATCATTGTGGTCGGGGAGCAACTCAAGACGGTGCGTTCCACGGTAGATGATCTGCTGGCGTGCCTTGCTGCAGCCGAGTCCAGCCTCGATGTCAGCGAGTGAGTTTGAGCGCCTTCGCCGCGCTCCTGCCGGTGTCCACCGCAGCGTCACTCAGGTGATGCTCGGAGATGACGTGGCAGCCGGCCATGGCGATTCCGGAGTCGATGAAGGTCGAGCCCTCCACCCTCTCGCCGCGAGCGCATGGGTGGAGCAAGATCGAGGCCGTCGAACGGCGTGCTGCGGCCATGTTCCTCCAGCCGGAACAGCGCGAGTCAAGGAACTCCTTGATGCCTTGCAGGGCCTCTTGGCCGTCACCTGCCAGACTGACCGCGTGGAGAATGGTGCAAGCGGCAGGATCGGCTCCCTCCGGAATTCTATCCTCGGTGGTGGTATCGAGCGCGATGATCCCCCTGCTCGCATCGAACAGTCCTGAGTACGGCCTCATCGGCTTGCCCTCCAAGGCGACATCGAGCGCAGCGGCCCTTTGCTCGGTGCACCGCCTCAGGTCCGATGCGTCCAGACCAGCGCTCTCCAGCAGACGGGCGCTCTCAGCAGGAGGTACGGCTAGCACTGCCTCATCGCACTCGATTTCGTCGCCTGCAATCCGCACCGAACTGATCCTACCATCCGTTCCCAGCGACAGCGACTCGGCGCTGCGCCCGATATCGAACATAACATCCAACTGGTTGGCAGCCACAATCAGACGCCCCACCAAGCTCGACCAACCGCCCCTCGGTATCACGAACTCTGACCTCTTCACCCCCTCGGCATCCATCGACATGGTCGCTAGGGCAGTCAGCGCCTGACTCGCATCGGCGTCAATCGCCAGCATCTCCCTGTGGTTCCACCTCGGCCCCAGCACCCTCGGGGACCGTAGTTTCCTGAGCAGTTGGTTCAACGGCCCCTTGCGCCGCATAAGATGCAGTCCGGGATCGAGTAGCCAAGTGCCGGAGTCGCGCATCCTGACGCGGCCTCCGAGGGTGTCCCTCGATTCGACCAATAGGACGGTGGAGCCGTCGGCGGCGAGCTGCACCGCGGCCGCGAGGCCAGCGACTCCTCCGCCTATGACAACGCAGCGCATCCTAGAATCACGGGCGGGGATGGTCAAATGTCGTTTCGGACCCTTGAAGGCGGGGCTACCGCACGTAGTAACGTGGCCAGACTGCCTCACGACCGCTCCGACCTGCTGTGGTCTGGCGGCGAGCCAACGGCTCTGTTCCTCGATTCCATCGACAGGTGGGTCGATGCGATGGTGGCCGACGAGCACGGCGGGGGAGTCGGTCCCGGCGGACTCGTCGAGGCGAGCATCGCTGCGAAAGCCCCCGGGCTCCTATGCGGACGTCCGGTCGCCGACAGACTGCTTGAGAGGCACTTCCCGGAGTGCTCGACCCAATGGGGTTGCGACGAGGGCGGTGCGGTCTCGCAGGGTGATTCAGTGGTAGTTCTGCACGGGCCCGCGGACGACATCCTGAGGCTCGAGAGAATTCTTCTGAATCTGCTTGGCAGGTTGTCTGGAATAGCCACGAACACCGCCAATTGGGCTGCGGCTGCGCGACCGATCCGGGTCGCAGCAACCCGCAAGACCGAATGGGGGCTACTGGACAAGTGGGCTGTTCACATCGGCGGTGGGCTAACTCACAGACTCGACCGCAGCGATGCATTGATGCTCAAGGAGAACGACCTCGCTGCGATGACCGAGGAAGGTGAGGATGACCTCGATGCCATCCGGCGCGTGGTCTCGTCGATCGGTATGGACGAGCATGCGGGCTTCACCGTCGTCGAGGTGCAAAGCGTAGAGCAGTCAGTCGCAGCAGCTGCGGCCTGGGACTCCTCGCAGAGCGCTCGCGGGGGCGACGAGAAGCTGGTGCTACTGCTTGACAACATGGGTGCTACTGGAGCCGGTGAGTCTCAGCGCGCCCTTTCCGAGGCCGGCCTGCGAGGGCGCTGCATACTCGAGGGCTCCGGCGGGGTCGTACTCGAGTCCTTGGGCGATTGGTCCGAAAGCGGGGTCGATCTGGTCTCATCAAGCGCCCTTAACAGAGGCGTTGCCCCACTCGACATGTCGATGCTGATTGGGGGTGGTGAGTGATGGGAGATATCCCTGACAGCCACCCGAGGCGGGCTTCTCTGCTGGCTCGGCAGAGCCTGGTTGAAGCCGCTGCCGAGGGCCTGCTGGCGGATTCGGCGATGATAGCGCACGGCA
>CAZSPJ010000077.1:0-3799 GCA_964608795.1 uncultured Candidatus Poseidoniales archaeon
TCGTCATCGGGATCGTGGGTCGCCGCCCACTCTCGAATGGGGGCGGCTGCTGGGGATGCATCGTCGAGACTCGGATCAAGGATCAGGACCTCGTGAGCTGCAGCGAGAAGGTGCTCGAGCTGGTGCCTCGCGTCCCTGATCGGGCCGTCCGGTCGGAGCAGGTCCAGCGAATGTCGCTCCTCATCACCGAGGAAGGCCATCTTCGGAGTCCTGAGGTCCCACGAGGAGCTAGAGAGGTTGGCTAGGACAATGGTATCTGCCGAGCAGCCGAGAGCGGCGGCTGGAGTGAGTACCCTGACTCTGCCCGAAGCTTGCGAAGCCCCGCTTTGGATGCTCGAGGAGCGGACGAGGGAAGCGAACTCCTCAACCCAGTCTGGACCCATCTCGGGTGTGCTGTGACCCAAACTGGACTGCATCGACCTGAGCGCCTGCAGGTCCCTGAATACGGCTTGGGCCACCGCTGCCGGCGTTGATCCCTCACCATCGCAAGACTCCATCGCGGACTCTAGATTAATCATACCGAGGATAGAGAGCAGCCAGTCATCGCCGCTGGCTGAGGATTCTATCGACGGGAGTTCCTGCCCCGTGTGACAGCCCACCCTGCTAGTCTCATCGAGGGCTGCCCGATCTTCCCCTTTGAGCAGCGGCCTTAGGGAGTCGGCGACACACAGAAGCCACCACTGTGTCGACTCTTTCCTGAAATGGTCACGCTCCGATATCGGTGGTCTCGCTATCGTCTGTAGCCACTTCGCGAGGGCTCCGGGGCCACCTAGGACGTGCTCGCCCCGGGCCAGCTCAGTCAGCATGTCCGGGTCAGCACGTGGACAGATCCTGTCCTCCGTAGGGTGATCTTCGGGCTCCACGAACGCCCTAAGCGTGGTTTGTAGGGAGAGTGATCTCAGGGCCTCGAGGGAGAACGCATCAGGACCATGGGGCAGGGTTGCTAGGGCTACCAGCCAATGGCCCAGAGAGTGAGTGTGCGCCGGTTCACGCGAAGGGGGCAGTGGGACTCCGAGTGCCCTCAGGCTCCTCTCCCATCGCGGCAGGTTCGACTCCAGCGCCGGGTCCACGATGATGAGGCTGGTCGAGGAGCTTGAATCGAGGCGTTCACGCGCTATCTCAATCACAGCATCGAAAGAGTGACTCTCCCTCTGCAGCAGCACTCGCTTGGCAACCGCGTCGGAGCTCGTCGAGTCCGGCTGGTGCGGTGGCACCCAAGAAGGAAGGTCCGATTGCGTCTTGACTGGATGCTGGTCAAGCAGGAGCAGGCCGTGGTGCCCGAGCCTGAAGTTGCCGGGATGGGCCAGCTGATGGATTGGGCAGTGCCTCGAAACTGCGAGCATTATCCCTACGTGCGAGCGAGGCACCCCCGGAGGGTGGTCAAGCATGATTATACCGTCGACATCGAGCAGCGAGAACGGCTTGTCCTCACTGTTCAGGCCATCGATTATTCGGGAAGCGACCATGTCAGGGTGGGTCCCCCCTAATCGCTTCTCAAGCTGCCTGATGACAGTCCTGAACGAAGTGATTCCAGGGCCGTCCCAAACGGCAGCGGCTGACTCTTGCGACAGGAACGAGTGCAGTTCGGCGAGCGCTGCCGTCTTCCCCCTGCCCCACCTCATCTCCGGCAGTGGGTTAATCATCGGGAATGCGAGCCTCGCCGCCTCACGGCGGCAGGCCTCGTGCAGCACCAGCTCGAAGCCGCTCTCGGTGCCCAGAACCCTCGGTAGCCTCAGGTCCGCGACCAGCGAGGACTTCAGCGAATCGATGGTGTGGTGCAGCGTCCTGTCGACTGCCTGGCTGCTAGGGATTCCCGCAAGCGCCTGCTTACGGGACTCCTCGGTGGGGTAGACGACCAGAATCCTTCCGGAGCAATCTGTCTCGGACCCCGTCGGGCCCAGTGCCTGCCTCGCAATGTGCTCTGTGAGCCAACTCGGGACATCGCCCCTAGGCACCTCCTCGCAGGTCACCTGAACGAGCGCTTCCGAGGTCATGGCATCACCGAGCATACGGGATGGCGGCGTGGGGTTATTCAACCCAACTGAGGGAGAATTGTCTCATCTGGTTAATCAACGCTCTCTGCGGGAAGGCAGAAGGGCCACGAGGAAGCACAGCAGGACGGCTGCAAATCCCGGCCCCGGTAGAGCGCAACAGGCTCGAGGTCCTCTGTCTGTCCAATCTATCAACAGTATAACTGAGACGTCGTCACCATCCCATGCAACTGGGACTAGAGCTGACGCAGTGCCCTCCAGAGCATTGAGTTCCACAGCGTCGTGCAGCACGTGCAGGTAGTCGCCAACGCCGTTCGAGCCTTCGGGGAAACTAGCGCTGTCCTCGACGAACAGAAGCCACGGGGTTAAGCCGATGGCCTCGACGGGCAGCATGGTAATGTTCCATGAGAACAGCATGAGTCTCGTCTCTGAGTCGTATGTGCTCACCGACAGCTGCGCCGAGCCGATGAACGAGGACTGGTCGGCGATGAGAGAGGTGGAGTAGTCATTGGTGAGGCTGCTTGAACTCGACGAGGTTCCTATATGCATCCTCTCGCCATCAAACACCGTGGTTGGAGCCAGCCTAGACGAGCCCCCGGCTGCTATCGAGGCGTCGCCGTATGTCGACTCCCAGCGATGCTCCGTGGCATTGTTGCCGAACGGGTCCTCTGGTTCTGACCTGTGCCTATGGTAGTGGATGCGCATGACATCGGAGTCACCTATGGCCTCGTCGAGGGCCTGCTCCGTGGTCACGCAGTTCAAGCACCAGGTAGCGGTGTAGACCTCGACCACCGGGGTCATCTCAGAGTAGTCAAGAGTGATTTCCCCGTCTGTCGTCTCATTGGTCAGCGACAACTCCAGCGCGCCAAGGACTCCTCCATCGACACCTGTCCTTGCATCATGCCACATCGAACTCTGCTCGCTGGTTGCCGTGGCTTGGTTCGGAACCAGCAGTAGCAGCGAGATGAGTAGGATGGTTGATGCTCTCACATTTCGCCCGAGCCACGCGGATATTGAATGCTTCCGGGTCATTGAGCGGCATCGAATCCGGCAATCGCCCGATCGATATCATCGTCGGTGACGTGCAGATGCACTACCGCCCTGACTGTCGATACATCTCCGTAGTCTACGCCCTGCTCTAAGTCTAGGACATCGATGCCCCGCTGGGACAAGGTATCTACGAGAGTCTTTGCGCCGCCCTTCTTGCAATTGATGAAGACCATGTTGGACTGCACCGCACCGAGGTCGATTGAGTACGCCCCCATGGCGTCCACTGCCTCGGCGAGGCGGCGGGCTCGCGCATGGTCCTCGGCGAGTCTTTCGATGTTGTTCTCAAGCGCGTAGAGACCTGCAGCGGCAAGGATTCCTGACTGCCTCATTCCGCCTCCGAACATCTTGCGCCACCTGTGAGCCTCGGCGATGGTCGCAGCGTCTCCGACTAGGACCGATCCGATTGGGGCACCGAGGCCCTTGGAGAGGCATATCGAGATGGTGTCGAAGTCCCTGACCATTCGGGCCGCGTCGACACCGCTGGCGATAACAGCGTTGAACATCCTCGCGCCGTCAAGATGGGCACGACAGTCATTCGAGTGGGCGACCTCGCAGATTGCGTCCAGAGTGCTCTGGTCGTAAATTGAACCGCCACCCACGTTTGCAGTGTTCTCAACGCAAATCAGGGTGCATTCTGGATAGTGGGAATCGCTACCTGCGACCTTACGAATCGCCATTTGGACATCTTCAGGAGACATCAACCCGCGATGTCCTTCGACAAGTGATATCGAGCATCCCGAGAGCACCGCATAGCCGCC
>CAZSPJ010000078.1:0-3787 GCA_964608795.1 uncultured Candidatus Poseidoniales archaeon
TGGGTGGACATCGTGCTCGACCGAGGCACTCCAGTTGCCCTCAGCGTCGAATCCTCCTGCCTCCTGGGTCGCCATGATGGTCGATGAGGCCAGAGGAAGGAGGAAGAGCAGAACTATCGCCGCCGCCAGCGCTCCAGAGCGTCCTACCATGGGTAGGACGAAAGTGGGGTGATGTTTGAGACTTAGGTAGCCATAGTCATCATTTGACCTGCATTCCCTCGTCTTCGTAGTCCCACTCGATGACTTCCCACCCGGCCTGTTCTATTGCAGAAATCGTTGCACTGACGCCCATTGGTGAGCAGAGTAGTCCGACTGAGCCGCCGCCGCCTGCGCCTAGGGCCTTCCAAGCGACGACTGAACCTGCCTCTTGAAGCGGCGATACCACGCTCCTGAACGGGTCATGAATGGCAGGATCGAGCATGTCTACGCCCTCGCAGACATCCTTCAGGGCCTTCACAACGAGTTCACGGCGGTCCCTCTGTAGTCCGTCTGCCATCAGCCTCGCGGCTCCTCTGATCAAATGCAGTCCGGAAAGCACGGACTGGTCGCCCTGATCATAGCGCTCCCAGACCCCTGAGTGGATGTCCCCGGACTTGTGCTCTATTCCGGTGTAGGCGATGACGAAGTGCTTGCGCAGCCAGTTCCTAGACGATTTCATCGGCTCGAACGGCATCTCCTCGACCTCGTCGCCGAGGAACAGCAGGTGATTGAACCCGCCACGCGCTGCAGCCCACTGGTCCTGCCTGCCTCCACGGTTCTCGAGCAGCGCCTCGAACTGAAAGGCCAGCTCCGCGATGTCCTCCGGGCTCTTGCCGCCCCCTGTGATAGTGGCAATCAGTCCAACGTTCATCGCCCCACTGGTACCGAGCCCTGAACCAGTCGGCATGTCGCTGCTGTACTCGACCCGGATGCGGCCGTCGGTGTCCTTCTCCATCACGCTGCGGATGTACCGATTGATTGCGAAATTTACGACCTCGCCGCCGAAGTCACCGGTGTACGGCTGCACATCAGTCCAGCCTCCTGCGAGGTCGACTCTGACAGGTACTGACACTTCGATTCGCTCCGCCATCGACCGAGGCAGATATCCGGCCCATGAGAAGGATTCGGTCTGCGACCGAAAATAACGGGTAGGTAAGGCCCCTCCGCTAGTCATGGTCTCTGGCGTCGAGCAAGCTGTTGCGGCGTTCACCGCAGGAGATCCCGTGATGGTCTTCGACTCCGCCTTCAGAGAGCGAGAGACCGATCTTCTGTGGCCTGCCGATGCAGCCACTCCCGAAGTGATGCGAACGCTGCGCAATGATTGCGGCGGGCTGCTCTTCCTCGCTATCGGCAACGAGGTCGGCGAGTTGTTCGGTTTGCCCTGGCTGCAGGACATCCACACCCATCCCGCTCTCGTCGAAGAGAATCCCGTGCTCGGGCGGCTCATTACCGACGACCTGCAGTACGACACCCGCTCCGCGTTTACCGTCTCGCTCAACCACAGAGACACCTACACTGGTATCACTGACAGGGACCGTGCCCTGACGACTAAGAGATTCGGCGAGTTGGCAGGGGAGCTGCTCGCCAGCGGAGCCGATGGCAAGACAGCGCGAGCAGCCCTCGGTGATGAGTTCCGCACACCGGGGCACATCCCCGTGTGCAGGGAGTCGCCGCAAGGACTCAAGTCGCGTCAAGGCCACACCGAGTTAGCCGTGTCGATAGCCCGACTTTCAGGGCACTCGCCTTGCACCATAGGCGCCGAGATGCTGCAGCCCGACGGGGACGGTGCTCTTTCGGTCGAAGACGCCCGAGAGTACGCCAGCAAGCGCGGAATACCGATGATTACAGGCGATGAAATACTCGAGGCGCTGGAGATAGGCGAATGAGCGAAGCATTGAGGCAGGTCCGCTCGTCGGAGGTGTGAGAGCATGGTTCGAGTGATGGCAGTCGGCGTGTTCGATCTCTTGCATGCGGGTCACCTGCACTATGTGGAGCAGGCCAAGTCGCTCGGTGACGAGTTGATTGTCATCGTGGCACACGATGACACGGTCCGCAATCAGAAGCACGAGCCAATCACTACGCATGAGTTGCGTCGAAGGATGGTGGCCGGACTGAAGCCGGTCGACGAGGCGATAGTGGGCAACCCTCCCTCAATCCCGATCTTCGATATACTCGATCTCGTGAAACCAGATGTAGTGGCACTGGGCTATGACCAGAAGCACTCGATTGACGCCATTCGTGCCGGGATGAAGGAACATGGTCACGGACACATCGAGGTCGTCAGGGTAGAGGGGCTCTCCGACGATCTCGACGGGACTCGCAAGATCATCTCCAGAATTCTCGACCTATGGCCTGGTACGCAAGGCGGTCCGTACGAGGAGGACTAGCATGTACACCGGAATCGTATCTGGTACCGCTCCAGTAATCGCAGTCGCCGATGGTGAAGGGATACGTGCCCTCACAATCGATTTGGATGGCTTCTCTGAGGGGCTACAGATTGGTGCGAGTGTGGCCCTGGATGGAGTTTGCATGACGGTGGTTTCCATGGCAGGCACGGAGGTGCGCTTCGATGCCATTGAAGAGACTCTGGGTCGCACCACACTAGGGATGGCAACACAGGGCCACAGGGTCAATGTAGAGCGTTCCCTGAGAATGGGTGACGAGCTCGGAGGACACATACTGTCTGGTCATGTGATGATGACTGCGAAAATCATCGAGAGAGTCGAACGGGGAGAGGGGTTGGATCTTGCGATCGAGAACCCCCTCGAGGCTCGTCCGTACATCCTAGAGAAGGGATTCATCGCCGTAGATGGCATGTCATTGACCATTGGCGAGGTTTCTGACGAGCGTTTCGCCCTCCACATCATCCCAGAGACTCTGCGAGCCACAACAATCGGGGACAAGGGAGTAGGGGACAGCGTGAACATCGAGATTGATTCTCGCACACAGGCGGTAGTCGAGACGGTGATGAGGAACATGGGGGATAACCTGTGAATCTCGGGATAGTGTGCGGAGCTTTCCACCGCGAGCATGTCGAGAGGATGCTGGAATACGCCCGTGACGAAGCCGAGGCGAAGAACTGGGAGGTCGCCGAAGTTGCATGGGTCCCCGGCTCGATGGAAGCGCCGCTGGCGCTTGACAGGATGCTTCAGAATGAGGATGTGCACGGCGCTGTGGTGCTTGGCATCATCGAGCGGGGACAGACTGACCACGGGCTGGTCATGGGGCAGTCTGTGACCAAGGCGATAATCGAGTTGCAGATAGTCCACAACAAGCCAATCGGGCTCGGCATAATCGGGCCCGGGGCTGAGCCAGAGCACATCGGACCGCGACTGGAACCGCATGCCCGCGCCGCTGTAGGGGCGGTCGCAGCGATGGTTGGGTAATCACAGCCGCGTCGCTTTCAGAGTGAATGAAAGCGGCATCGGAACATTGCCTTCCTTGAGTCGCCAGTAGTTGAGTCTGGAAGGCTCGAAGAACTCAGGCCATGGCGCGAAGAAGAGTTCGTCGCGCTCGTTCAGGAAATCGATTCGAAAGCCGCCTTCTATCAGCGCGTTGATGATGGTGTCGTATCGATACTCCCAGCAGTGCGTAATCCTCTCCCCTGACCAATCCGGATCTGCATAACTGCCCTCGCCGATCTCTGATATCGGGCCCTCGTTGAACAGATCGTACTTCGGAACTAGGCGTGGGCCGTCCGGCCCCTCTTCTGAGTCTAGGATGTTCACCGTGGGAGTGCTCTCCTCGAGATACAGGGTTCCTCCCGGTCTGAGCAGGGCTGCGCACACTCGTGCCCACTGCTTCAGAT
>CAZSPJ010000079.1:0-3774 GCA_964608795.1 uncultured Candidatus Poseidoniales archaeon
CCTTCCTCACGGGTGCATACCACGCGAATCTTTCGTGGGGGGTGCTGCATCCCCCTTGACCAAATTGCGTGGTTCACGGCCTCATCAATCCATAGTTCCTCATCATCTGTCATCTTCATGTGGCGAGAAACGTGAATCCTGATTTCAGCGACTGCCCGGTTAGCGCGTCGATTGCGCGGGACATTCCAGGCGGCTCGTAGAGGTATCGTCATCTCCTTCACTTCAGCCACATAATCACCTCTGGAGCTTGGAGCGTCGCCACATGTGGCGCTTAGGATGCGAATTCACCCTGCGATTGGTACGAAGCATCACCCACACAGGAACTCGTCTGTTCTGCTTGGTGACCTTCTGAAGCCTCTGCTTCTTGGCAAACGGTTTGTTACTGGACACTATACCACCTCAAAACCCGGACAATCCCGGATACTTCTCCTCTGCACTGCCACGAACCGCATGGGCAGCATCGTCTAGCATCGACTGCCCTGTACCAGTCAGGATCTTGCCTAGATTGACAGTCCCAGCAAGATTGTGCTTGCTGATGATTAGGTCACAAGCAGAAAGCTGCTGAAGAATGGTTCTAGCGATGTTTCTGGATCCTGACACAGCTCGGTTCTGCTTGACTCCCCTATCTTTGGGCCCCCCGAACTGCTGGGCCATATGGTTGGCACCAATCGGCCCCATCATTGCGACCTTCCTGAGTACTGCAGCTGAGCGGACGTACCACCAATCGGCCTGGACGGGTGGCCTTTCCCTGTGACTGCCGGTCTTGACATAGTCAGCCCATTCAGGAGCAGACACCTGATCCATTCCCTGCAGTCGTGTTGCCAACTCGGCTATCAGCAAATCAGCAGGGACATCATGGTATGTGGTCATATGCTCACCGTTGAGGACCGGCCGTCCTAGAGACCATATTTAATCGTGATGACCATTGATTTGCCACTACGTGGCACCAATGCTGCCTGAGTTTGGACTCCAAGTATTGAAAACTTGGACACAGCACGAGGCGGCATGCGCAAGTCGCTGTCGCGCAATCCCAACATGCTGAGGACGATGGTAGGGATCGGATTAGTGCTAATCCTAGTGCTGGCATACGCGGTTTACTCCAATACTGTGGACTCCGAGTATTATGGCTACACGACGACCAATGAACCAATTCAACTACAGATGCAGGAGGATGTGGAGGGCGAAGCGAAGTGGCACGCTACATCTGAAGGGGCGTTAACCTGGATCAATGTGACTATCTCGGGTGCTTCTGAAGATGCAACAGTGAGGGTCGAAGCATCTGGGACAGAATGGTACTATTCTCCCTTGTTAGGCGCACCTGATGCAGAGAATTTCATCTGCGGGGAGTGGAACGAGTTTTCAGAGTCGTGCACTCTAGGGAGTGTTCACGAAGCCCAGTTTGAAGGCGACAATCTGACTATCAGGGGTCTAGTCACTCTGAAACTGCCTATTGACGGGCTTGGGTACCTGCAGAGCGAAGATATGGTCAGTGCGGAGGCTGATGCCTTGAGTCTTATTGCCGGACAACGGGATACCGTGATATGGAGTGTTTCTGTACTGGATACCGATGGGGTCGTGAGTTCACAGGGAATTGACCTGACTGTAGAAATCGTCACTCACGAAATAGTATCTATCAGTGAATTCAAACTCGATCCGATTCAAGAATCGGTTTACAGTTTCGCTACCCTAGTCGGTTGCTTCTCACTGATGCTGGTCCTTCCCCTGATGGTGTACTACTCGGCTATGTACAAGGCCAAGAGGGACGAGCGAATCAGGGACGAGACTCCTGAGCCGGAACAGTGACTACTCCTCGGAATCCAATCCCAATCTCGAACTCGGTGGGAGGAGTTTTCCAGAGGGGTCGTATCTGGGCGATATATTCCACTCGCCCTTGAATGGTGATTGTCGGATTATTGCCAAGCCGTCAGAAACCAGTTGGTTCACAGAAGTCCGTAGTCTCTCGTCAGCGGGGGCAATTCTTTCGTGGAAGGTAGCATCCATCAAGTTACAAATCTCACCGAATTCATTAGTACCGTCCATCAGTTCCCAAAGCACTGAATTCATGTCATCCATTGGTCGGCGAACTTCCTTCGGCGCCCTCAATATCCTAGATAAGAGGGCCTCGATCCCAAATAGCGACTTCGGGAGCCTGATGACTATCTGCCTTCCAGTTGCATCAGTGCTGTCTGGATGTGGGCCGGATGGACCCCTGCGCCCCCACCATACCGGAGCTCTGGTGGGATAGGAATCATCTGAGATCTGCATCAGAGCATCACCCAAGCCAGTAGTGTCAGCATTGAGCTGATGCCTATGAAAGCAGACAGCCTAGCTAATCCCTCCCTATCGGTGAAATTGCTGAGGTACCAAGTAGTGACGCCTGCAATGGCGCATACCAATAACAGCACCTCACTGCCTTCCGGCAAATTCTGCAAATCAATCCCTCAGCGTTTGCTCCTGAGGTACTCAGCCGAATCTATGAGCGAACGAACCATGCTACGAATCCTCTGATCCAACTTCTCGTCGACCAAGCCTCCGTTTTCATCGAAAGCCGAACGAACATTGCCCACTGCGACCTGCTCGGGAACTACCCATCCGTGTATCCAACGGACTGAGATTCTCATGTGATTCAGCGTATTCGAGTTCGACTGGCCACCAAGCGTGCTCATCAGAGCGAATGCCTTGTCGGTAGTCTGGTCGAACGACAAGAAATCCAAGCTGTTCTTCATCACCCCGCTCATGGTTCCATGGTACTCTGGGCTAGAGAGAATGAATGCGTCAGAATCAGAAGCCATTTCCTTGTAAGATTTCACTGCCGTATCATCCCAGCAACCTTCCTCGCCCACGAACGGTAAGGGACTAGAATTGTCCCATATTACGCACTCGGCACCCATTGATTCGCAGTGCTCGAATGCGATTTGCAACAATCGTCCATTGGCTGACTCCGAAGAGAATGTACCCGATATCCCCATCACTCGAATGGGCTCCGCCATGTGGTTACGAAGGCGCGGCACGCCTTGAATGCAAGGGTCGAAGCAGTATCAGGTTCGGAGAATGTTTAACCCACATGCACCAAGGCGAAAGCGTGGTGCAGCCAACTCTATTCGACTTGCTTGAAGAAGCATCTTCCAGAGCCTCGGCGGGGGACCTCCTAGGGGCTGTGGAATCATATGGCCGGGCCATCGATGTCGACGGCTCGAGCGCTTCGGCGTGGTACGGCATGGGAGTCATGCAAGCCAAGCGTGGAAATACTGCTGATGCAGTGACTGCTTTCGACAAGGCGCTCGGTTTGAATCCGGACCATGCGCCCACGAATGCGAACCTAGCGGTTCTTCTGGAGGGAATCGATTCTGTAAGGGCATCTG
This sequence comes from uncultured Candidatus Poseidoniales archaeon, assembly GCA_964608795.1. GTDB lineage: Archaea > Thermoplasmatota > Poseidoniia > Poseidoniales > Thalassarchaeaceae > Thalassarchaeum. The sequence continues at coordinate 3,363 of CAZSPJ010000079.1, forward strand.
AACTAGCGAGGCTGGCGCTTCGGACCTTATCTGATGTGGAAGAACTCCATAGGATCGCTTCGATTCATCCTATAGACGATGTTCCACTTCTGGATTCCAGTGTATTGGTCGAAGAAGACATGCCTGAAATCGAAGAGTCCCCAATGCTCGAGTCCATTCCCGTGGATGATGAACCGCCCCTGCTCCAATCAGTCGCAGTACTGAAGGACATCAAAGATGTCACTACTGAAGCCCAAGAACTCCTCCGGAACGACTTGTTCCAAGAAGCCCTCGACGTGATACAACCGCGTCTGGAGGGAGATGCATCCTCCAACCCAGTGCTCTGGACAATTTGCGGTGTCTGCCTCTCAAAATTGGGACATGACGAAGATGCCATACAAGCCCTAGAGTACTCCATATCAATCGGGGAAGA
>CAZSPJ010000080.1:0-3773 GCA_964608795.1 uncultured Candidatus Poseidoniales archaeon
ATCGGGACGCTGTACTTCGTGCAGGGCCTGTTCTTCCTTGGCGTTGGTGGGATAATGGCGCTGATGATGAGGGTACAGCTGTCATCTCCTGGCAACGACTTCATCTCGCAGGACTACTACAACCAGTTCTTCACACTGCACGGCACCACCATGATTTTCCTCGCGGCGATGCCGCTGATAGCAGGCTTCGCCAACTGGATAGTGCCGCTGCAGATAGGTGCGCCCGACCTTGCCTTCCCGCGCCTGAACGCACTCTCCTTCTGGCTCCAACCGGTGGCGGCCCTGCTGATCTTCACAGGGGTGTTCAGCGGAGCCGGTGCTGACACCGGATGGACCGGTTACGCGCCCTACGTCGTCACAGAGACCACTCACGCCGGGGTGAGTATGTGGGCCGCCGGTCAGATTATGCTGGTGGCATCGTCGACTCTGACCGGGATTAACTTCCTGACCACGATGGCAGTGATGCGTGCTCCTGGCATGGGCTGGTTCCAGATGCCGCTGTTCACCTGGTCGATACTGGTCGCCAACCTAATGCTCTTCATCTCTATCCCGGCCTTCGGCGTCGGTCTAATCCAAGTCTACCTCGACCGTACTATCGGGACCGCCTTCTACGAAGTCGCAGCCGGCGGAGACCCGTTACTGTGGAGTCATCTGTTCTGGTACTTCGGACACCCTGAGGTCTACGTCGTCATAGTGCCGGCGTTCGGCGTAATCTCAGAGGTCATAGCGACTAGCGCGAGGCGCTCCATCTTCGGCTACAAATCGATGGTCTACGCTATGGCGGGAATTGGCCTCGTGTCGTTCATCGTCTACGGCCACCACATGTTCACATCTGGCATGTCGCCGACCCTGAGATTCGTCACTATGCTGACCACGATGCTGGTGGCCGTGCCCACGGGAATCAAGATTTTCAACTGGCTCAAGACCATGCACGGCGGCTCGTTGATCTACCGCACCCACACGCTGTGGACGCTGGGCTTCTTGGTGACCTTCACGTTGGGAGGAATCTCTGGGATGTTCTTCCCGTCTATGGCGCTGGACGTGCACCTGCACGAGACCTACTTCGTGGTCGCTCACTTCCACTACGTGCTGGTCGGCGGGACCGTCTTCGGCTTCTTCGCCGCTATCTACTACTGGTACCCGAAGATGACCGGCAGGATGCTGGACGAGAAGCTCGGAGTGCTACACTTCCTGACGGCTTTCATCTCGTACAACGCCCTGTTCTGGCCGATGCACAGGCTCGGGGTCGTGGGGATGATCAGGAGGACTCATACCTACTACATCACCACAGATGACATCCAGGCTCTGCCTGAGTGGGCATCGGACTGGAACATGCTGATCTCGGTGTCAGCCTTCCTGTTCTTCGCCAGCAACCTGCTGCTCGTGGTGAACATGATCAAGTCCCTCATCAGAGGGGAGAAGGCACCTGCCGACCCGTGGGGTGGCTGGTCCTTCGAGTGGATGACCAGCTCTCCGCCGCCAACTCCCAGTTTCGACCCCCACAACTTGCCTGTGCTGAAGGACGCCAACGAGCACGTCGCCAACGAGCCCGGCAGACTAGGGCAGATGTTCCGCAGGCTGATGGTAGCTGATGATACGTCAGAGGGGGGATCGCATTGAGCGACGACTACGGTCATGACGACCACCATCCAAGCCCGTGGGGTCCACACGACTGGGGCCACGGCGCTCCGCACAACTCGTTCGCGCCGCTCATCCTAGCAATAGGCAGTGGTATGTTCCTCCTTATGCTCGGAGGCCTGTTCTCATTTGGAGAGTATGATGGCAGATACCTTCCAATGGTGTTTGTCTCACTCGCTGTAATCGCTGCGGCCTTCATCGTCTGGTGGCGTCAGGATATGTCGTTCGACGGTTCGTACGAGCCCCGTGCCGTAGGAGTCCCGTTCAAGAACATCCAGATCCGCAAAGTTGGGGTATGGGTCTTCCTGATGTCTGAGATGATGATTTTCAGTTCGCTGTTCTCCACTTACATGCGCTACAGACAAGGGATACCGCGCTGCGACACAGTGTTCGAGTCGGGAGACTGGGTGGAAGGAGTTGCGGTAAATTGCTTCGAGCCGGCGAGTCAGTTGATTGCTTCGAGCTGGTGGCACATCGCCCCGGGAGCAATCAACACATTCGCGCTAATCATCTCATCATTCACCATCGTGCAGGCGTTGCGCTGGGCCCACAAGCCCGTCGGCAGCGTCGACGAGGAGGTTCGCAGGAAGCGGGTCTATCGCTACCTCGGAGCGACTTGGTGCCTAGCAACCCTGTTCCTGACGCTGAAGATGGTCGAGTGGTTCATCGGCTTCCACGTGCCTGAGATCGGCTTCCTCGGAATTCACGAGCACGAGATACACTCGTTGTATAGTGAAGGCTATCTAATCAACAACGACCACTATCAGGCCCACCACTATGTGGATGAGGCGACCGGAGCGCACATGGTGGCCAACATTCAGGTCAGCGCGACGCTATTCTACGTCACTACAGGAACCCACGGAGCGCACGTGTTAGGCGGCATCGTCGGACTGACTTACCTGACCTACAAGGCATGGAAAGGTGCTTACAACCCGCAGAGCGCTGTGTCAATCGAGTACTTCGGCCTGTACTGGCACTTCGTCGACCTGGTCTGGGTCCTCGTGTTCCCATTCTTCTATCTATACTGAGGTAATACCATGTCAAACACAATATTGGGCAAAGACGCGTACTGGATGAACTTCTTCGGTCTGATGGTACTCACCTTGATCGAAGTTGCAGCTGTAGGAGCGGACCTAGGGCCCACTGCAGGGGGCTTCGATATGACAGAGAGGCAACTGACCCTGTGGATACTCACGATAATCGCGATTCCAAAGTTCATGATGATTGCAGCTATCTTCATGCATCTGTGGGGTGAGGACGACTCCGGCATACTCACTCTGACCGCGCTGTTCCCGGCCTTCTTCATCATCATCATGGTGCTGTTCATCGGGCTTACCCATCCAGAAGGGGCCACTGGCCTACCCGCATGGTGCAGACCCGGGACTTACGGACTTTGAGTCCGAAAGGATTCATGGACAGCGACGGCTTCGCAAACCTGCTGCAGACGTCGCTTAGCCTGGTATAGCGCCGGATTTGAAATCCGGTGTCCTTGTGACTCGGGAGTTCAAATCTCTCCGTCTGCGCCACTATCACTCGTTAGGAATCGAGGCTGCGCCCCGTACCGTCAACTGGTCGTCGTGGTACTGCATAGTAGCAGGGGTAGTGATGACTGCCTCTCCGTCCACGTTGATGACTAGGGGTGCGCCATCAGAAGCATCGAGCTCGAATCTCTCAGCGGCCTCCATAGTAACCCCCCACTTGCCGATGTGCTTGCCCTTCTCCAAGGGCCCCATCAACATCAGCATCCGCATCTTCGACAACCCCCATGCCATCACCAAGGAGCAGTGTCCCTGAGTAGGCCTAGCGCCAGGGGCGACCCTGTAGCCCCCACCAAAGGTCTGACACTGACTGAGGCAGAACAAGCCTGAGAGGTCGACTCCGGACCCTTCTCCGCTGTCAATGGATATCCTGCCTCGCTGCTTCTTCCAGAAGATGATTGCCTTGATTGCGAGAAGGGTGTACTTGGTCTGCCCTCGAATCCGCTTGAATTGACCTTCGTCCTTCATGCGGTTAACAATTGAGGTCACGCCTCCATCGCACTCTAGGAAACTCCAGCGGACGAGATTGCCAGAAGTCTCGGGCTCACCGTTGCAAGAACGAGGAATTGGGGCTGCCTTGGAGGGATGGTCAGGTAC
>CAZSPJ010000081.1:0-3766 GCA_964608795.1 uncultured Candidatus Poseidoniales archaeon
ACCCAGTGGGTCTCGTCCTGAACCGGGTACGCCACTCTGCGCGAGAGCGTGCCGAACACCACTTCGGACAGCAGGCCGACGAGCCCACCTCCTTCCCAGACCAGAGATTCGCTGATTGATGTCAGTGCGTTCCTCTGGGCTTGCGAGAGCTTCTCCTCGCCCTCGGGCGTTATCTCAAAGTCAGACTCTCCGAGGCTGTGCTCAATCATACCTGCTTGCGAGGCCCTGCTGAGTGCCAATTCCGCCTCGGCGCTGGTCGCAACAAGCACGCCGCCCTCACTCCTGATCCTCTCGGCGAGAGGTACCCATGAGCCGGACAATGCCATGTCCGCCTTGTTGGCAGCTACAGAAATCGGGAATAGCTCGCTGCGAATAGCGGAAGACATCGACTTCATCTCGGCTTCTCCCCAATTCCATGGGACTTCGGCATCGGGATGATTGGTCCGCACAGCGTTGAATCCGGCCATCACATGCTGCTCGGAGGCGCCGATGCCGGTGAGTTGGTCGACAGCGTAGTCGATTAGTGCCCTGTCGCCCTCAGCCTGCACCCGTCTAGCACCGCGCTTCCAACCAGTGCTGAGGATGCCTGCTATCCACGCCTCAAGCTCCTCGACGAGGAAACTGTGTTCCTCGATTGGGTCTGAGCCACCGCTACCGACTGGATTCCCGTCGATGTCAGTCGAGCCGGATACGTCCACGACCTGGATCAGGGCGTCGCACCTCGCGAGGTCGGATAGGAACTGATTCCCTCGGCCCTTGCCCTCATGGGCTCCGGGCACCAGTCCGGCGACGTCCACTAGAGTGACCGGGACCAGTCGACGGTGACCGACGCAGGAGCCGGAGTTCGGAGTGCAGATGCTGCCCTGCCTCGGGTCGTCGTCGGTGCTCGGCTCAAGCCTACCTGCCTCCTCCTTCCTCCTGCGCAACTCTGAGCAAGCGCACACAGAAAGCAGGGGCAACCATGCCACGCCTACGTTAGGGTCGATGGTCGTGAACGGGTAGTTGGCGATGTCAACGGGGGTCTGCGTCATCGCAGAGAAGGTGGTCGATTTACCCACGTTCGGCTTGCCGACGAGCCCTATGCGCATGCCATCCCCAGAAGTGAAACGGGGCTCTCGCTCTCAAGGTGACGGTTGTCGGCTGGTGTCACAACTCGGTGGCGCTGCCCGCATCGTCGCTCTCTCCGGCAGGCACCACTGTGGTGTCGAGGCTCGCCCCGCCTGCCAGTATCTTCCTCACCGAGGTAGGCGAGGCCAGAGAGTAGGCTTCAGTGGTTATCGAACTGGAAGTTGCTCTTTCGGCGTCAGTCCGAGCGCCCCGGAACAGGCCGCTTACTGCATTGAGGGTGTGCATGATGGCTCCAACTGCAACGCCGTAGAACAGAATCGCCCCTACTGCCTGAACATCGGCAGCGAGGGCGCTTGAGTCGTCCACTGCGGCCTCGATTAGGGCCATGTCAATCAAATCGGACATCATTGTCACCGTGAGGCCGAGGAAGGCGCCACCTCCAATCATCCAGTAAGCTCGGCGGGCGCGGTTGCGCGACAGCAGGTTCCTGCCGGTGACCAGGGGGAACAAATGGAGTGCGGCTCCGAGTGATATCGGCACCAGGACCAGCCAGATCCCCATCAGCAGCAGCGTCGGCGCCATGCCAGAGAGCTCGGGTGCCGCCGCTAGGGCGTCGGACTGCACGAACAGCGAGGCTATGGCCAGCGGCAACAGCATAGAGGCACCTAGATTCAACTCGGCGATGCCTGCTGAGTCGGGGTTCTCGATGAAGGCGTCGCCGCCCCTGAGAGTCATCATTACATTGGCTGCGAGAGCCATGATAGGAATCATCGCCAGAGCCATCAGGAAGGCCATGACTATGCTGTCCTGAGACGAGGGCTGGAGTTGCTCGAAAGTGACTCCCAGCATGTCAGCAGCCATCATCCCGTTGCTGTCTCCTACCGGATTTATCGTTGCCAGAGCACCGACCAGCGTGGCTGCTCCCAGTGATTTCGACCACAACGGATTGCCCGAGGCACTGGACGAGACGTACAGAGCGACTCCTGCAGCGGTGGCGAAGAAGAACGTGCCACCGACCATGTGAGCCAGCAGCCACTGGCCTGCTCCGGTCTGGATGCTGCCGGTTATGATGGTGGCTGCTGTGGAGATTGGGTCTGCTAGCATCCCCATGATGATGAGCCAGCCCGGAATCGGCAGAGGGCCCTGTCTATCCGAGACAGTCAGGAGCAGGTTGATGACGATGGCTAGGAAGCCGAGGACATGCATGCCGGTTCCAATCATGAAGATGTTCACGCCCAGAATCTCCGAGTCATGGGCGGCGACGACGAGGACCAGTACTGATAGGGTCCAGAGGAACGAAACTAGGGTCGCGTTCCTCTCACTGGCGAGATTGGTGCCAGCGAGGCGGGGCATGATGTGCAGGCTGGAGCCGATTAGCAGCATCCCGATCCCGCCATACAGCGCCGCGTAGTTGGATGCGTAGATGAGCGAGCTAGCGGTCGGGTCGTAACCCCATGCGGAAAGACTGTGCAGAGCAGTTGGATCCTGCTTCAGCCACAGGCCCTCGAAGACCAGTGTCGATGCTGCGATGAGCCAGAGCATGCCTTGAATGAACCAAGCCTTGGAAGCGGATCCGTCCCTGCCTTCGACTAGGTCGATTCCCGGTCCGAGTGCCTTCTCAAGCATGAATAGGGACATCGCCTTGGTCACATCGTTGAAGATTGAGAGGCCGTTCTGCATCAAGAAGTAGGCAAGCAGCATCAGCGCCCAGAACAGCATCATAGAAGTCAGAACGTCGCCCACTCGAACACCTCACTCGCTAGTCGCTTCCGTCATCATGGTGGCTATGATTGCGAACACACCTACCATGACTCCCAAGATGAAGAACCAGATGCCGGAGTCGAAGACTCCGTCGAACATCGGCAGAATCTCGGAAATCACCGGTAGTTCCCTGCCGGGATAGAGGATGCCGTGGAGTACAAGCAGAGCCAGTGAGGTCACCAGCCCGAATGCGAGGACGACCCATGAGGACGACGGTTCCTCCTCGCCTTGGATGAACTCGCCGATTGCACCGGAGCCGCCCTCAGACATCTCAGACCCTCTGTCCCGACCAATCGGGATGCATCTACCACCGAAGATTGCCCCTTAAGCATTGGGCGAGGGACTCCGTCCCTCGTCAGGGTGCGCGAGCGAGGTCCACCGCTGAGCCGCGCCTGTTGCCACCCGTTCCCATTGGAGTCGGTAGCCAGAGGTCGCTGTAGACCTCGGTTCTCCAGACCTCTTTGCACTCACAGTCCAGACCTGCGAACTCGCGGATGTCGGCAGAGACCGAGTAGCGCTCTATCGCAGCAACCACCTCGGCATCGCACGAGCCGCAGTTGTGAGCACCCCTGAGCTTGCCCCCTGCCGTTGGGTGGACGATGATGCGGGCCTTCGACTCGGTGATGTCGGCGTGGGTTCGCTCAAGCATCTCCACTAGGGACCACAGCCAGGGAGTGCGGTACTCGCGATTACGGTAGAGTCGGTCGACGATGGTTCGTCGTTGGATGTTCATCGGATTGACCGAGATGTCGTCCGAGTACGGCGCGACCTCGCTGATCCATTTACTGGTGAGTTCGAGTGCGTCGCCCTCCGACATGAACGGGGGCTTGAACAGAAGGTAGGTCTTGACCCTCAGGCCGTTCTCCTTGAGCATGTCAACGGAGCGATGCCACTGCTTGGTCGAGAAGCCCTTGTTGACGTGAAACCGAAGGACTGC
>CAZSPJ010000082.1:0-3733 GCA_964608795.1 uncultured Candidatus Poseidoniales archaeon
CCGGATTAATTTGCTTTACAGCTTGTCTCGCTCCCTTCACGACCATTGCTGGGATAGTGCTTGGCCACATGGGATTCAGTGCCTCGAAGGAAATGAATCTCGGGCGTAACGAAGCCATCGCCGGCCTTGTGCTGAATTACCTATCGCTCGCTATGTACGTCATCGGTGTGGTGTTCGGCGCAGCTTTACTCGGCGTTGGATTGAATGAATTAGGCTGAACGGTCTGTCTTCCTCACATGGAATACTACATGTTGCTCTTCGAGCCCTTTCAGGTCGATTCTCTCGATTACATCTAGGTTGGATTCCCGGAGTATTCTCGCGGCCTTCGCGAACCTGCTGTCGTCGTCACCATCAGATGACCTCTCGCTAGCCGCCTTCAGTGAAAGCAGGCCGGTGCCGCCGGGACTGAGGAACGCCCCGGCCATCCGGACGAAGGTCTCGGCCTGATCGGCGATGCTGAGGTCCTGATGCATCCAGTCCGCCTTGCCGCGGATGTAGGGGGCTACTGTCTGCGGCTGTCTGGCATCGCCGAGAACCGGAACGAGTCCGGTCCTGTGGCTGGCCAGCTCCGACAGGTCACGCATCGCCCGAGGAGCGATCTCGACTGCCACGACCTGCCCGCCGTGGTGGTTGCCAGCCCCGCAGACTTGGTCGTGTATGTATGATACTGTTGAGCCGAACGACGCCCCCAGATAGAGACATGTCGAGCCTGTCTCAGGAAGCAGTTGCGAGGGGTCGTTGGCGGTTCTCAGCAGGGCTGCTGCGACCTTGGAGCGAGAGGGGTCCCAGAACCTCCACTCAATTCGGGCGTCCGTTTTCCTGCGCTCGCCTCTGACCGAGACTCCACGGACCGCGTTGCGTGTCCACAGCGAGCGCCCCTCGCGCCTGACTCCCCAGGCGAGTTTCTGCTTGCGCGCCAACCCCTCACCTCCTCGGCGGCGGCTTGGGAAACCTCGCGCGTATGTTCTCGCACTCCTGGTTAATCTCGGCTATCCGGTCCTCGTCCCACGGCTCGCCGTCGAAGTGATCGACGCGTACAGCAATCGAGCACTTGCCTGCCATGTAGCGGGCAATCTTGCCCCTGACCCATCGAGGAGATCTCGAGATCTGTGGTAGGGAGAACAGGACAGGTGAGTGCTTTGGCGGCGGCGCGCCCCTGCGGTGGGCTGCCATAGCGCCGCTCGCCCCGAGTACCTGCAGGCTGCCGCTGGGCATCCGGGCCAGCCTCTCACGACCGCCTGCGAGCACCACCATCCTAGCAGCGCCCAATGGGCCGACGAGCATGCTCAGAGTGGGTACATACTGGCGTGCGAGCTCGCGCGTGGCCGCTTCTGCGGACTCCAGCCTCCCTGCCTGCGCCACAACCCCGGCTGCATGGTCGTTCAGGGCGACCCACTCAGTTGGCTCAGGCTGGTGCGCAGGAGCTGCAATTCCAAGTGTTGCAGCCGCTGCGTCAATCGATTCTGCCTCGGCTACCGCCGATGGGATCTCTCGCCTCTGCCCATCCAAATCCGCTTCGGCCAAAAACAGCCCCGCCCACTCCACGCACCTCGCCTCGCTGGTAGTCCACGAGGCCCTCAGCTCGATTGCCGCTGACGATAGCATGTCGAGTCGTCGGTCGAAGTCGGCAGCGGCATCGGCCACCCCTCGCTTGGCTAGTCTAGCCGCCGCCTCGGAGAGCATCTCCTGCTCCTCGTCCTCAAGCTCGGGCCAACCGGGGTCCGACATCGCAGCCATTCCATCCGCCTCGGCATCCGGGAATCTCTTGTTGAGGGCTCTCGCCTCGGGGCTCATCCTACCCGATTGTAAATCAGACAGCCTGTCGGCCAAAGCGCGCGCGGACCTCTTGGGGGACCAGTCCAACTCGTCGATGACTTGGCCGTCGGAATCGACAACCCTAGCAAGCCTCCAATCGTAGTGAATACGCACGGTTACGCCGTAGCGCCGCTTCGCTTCAACGGTGCGGTCCGATTCCAGGTCACTCGATTGGGTCTGAGTCAGGGCTTTTCCTCTGGCCAGCATGACCAATAGTTCAATAGACGGTTGGTTTGTCGCTGTTCGGTTGGCGTTTAACCGTCTAGGGGTTCGATAGCGATGTTCTGTCCTGAGTGCGGCGCACTGTCATACCCCGATTCATCCGGGAACATCCGATGCGACAACTACCAGTGCAAGTACGAGGGGCCTCTGACTGGCAGGGACGGTTCCGGAGGCACCTTCGTCGACCCGATGACGGGGGATACCGTGGATCTGACCAGCGCTACTGCGTCGGGCTCCGAGAAGTCCCTGAAACATCTCACTGAGGTAGTGGAGCCGGAAGTTGCTCGAGGAACCCTCAGAGTGGGAGATATTCGCTGTCCTGCTTGCGACTGCAACGAGATTTTCGTCGAACTCAAGCAGACCCGTTCGAGCGACGAGCCCGAGACCAAGATTTGCACGTGCTCAAAGTGCGAGAAAAAATTCAGGGAGTACCAGTGACGGCCCGTAGGGCCGACTACGAAGAATGAAAGACCCCCGAGTCCGAGATGCGCAACGAGGTGATTCCATGCTGAGAGTGACGGCAAATACCCAACTGATGCGGGAGATTGTCGATTTGCTCTCGGTCCTGACCGAGGAAGCCAAGATGAGTTGGGGCGAGAAGGGACTGACGGTGAACGTTGTCGACGGCTCCCATGTCGCCCTCTTGAGTTGCACATTCTCAAACGCCTGCTTCGAGACCTACGAAGTCGAGCCGGTCGAGATTGGACTGGAGCTCGGCAAGCTGCGCGACCTCCTGACCCTCGCAGGCCCGTCCGATCTGGTTGAGATAGACTACGATGACGCGGTCGGAGCAGTCAATGTCAGAGTCGGCGAGGTCCACAGGATACTGCGCGGCCTCGACACCGGCTCGATGCAGGACCCGAAGCTTCCGGAGTTGGATTTCGATTGCAGCGCCACCATCGGGGCAGAGAAGCTCTCGAGGGCGCTCAGAGCGGCCAAGTTCGTAGGAGAGTTGGTCGATCTGAGTCTAGACAGCAAGGAGTTGAGGGTCAGCGTGACCGTCGAGGCTGGAGAAGGCGTCAATGTGCGCTTTGAGTCCGGCGAGCTCAGCGAGTTGGTCTGCCCTTCACCCACCCAAGGCACCTACAGCATGCAGTTCCTCGATCCCCTGACGAGAAAACTAGCCGCCGGATTGACCCAAGACGTCCGAGTGCAGTTTCAGGACAAGTACCCACTGAGACTGGATTGGAACAGCAACGACGGCGGGGCCAGTTGGACCTATTTCCTAGCGCCCCGGGTCACTCACGACTGACCCGTGAACTCTTGAGGTCGAACTAGGGCGGCGGGCCATGGGTCGCTCTGTGTGCGTCATCATCCCAAGTGTTGGCAACCCTGACGAGTTGGGTATCGCGCTTGACGGTCTGATGGCCCAGACATACTACGGCCCGCTCGAGGTGATTGTGGTCGGGCCGAGTGGAGACCCCGGTGGGCAGCAGGCCGAATCCAGAGGTCTGCGCTTCATCGACGACGCAGGCTCGCGCACCCGTGCGGACGCCTGCAACGTCGCACTGGACTCGACCGAATCCGACCTAGTGATGTTCACTGATGACGACGTCATCGTGCCCAAGGACTGGGTCGAGAAGCTGACCCGCTGGTTCGAGCGCCCCGAAGTGGCGGGTGTGGGTGGTCCGAACTTCGCCCCTCCTGAGAGTTCGACACTGCAGCAGCAGATTATCGATGTCAGCTTCTGCAGCAG
>CAZSPJ010000083.1:0-3731 GCA_964608795.1 uncultured Candidatus Poseidoniales archaeon
GGAGATATGGCCCCAGACTTCACTCTGACAGCCCAAGATAAGTCATCCGTGACACTGAGCGAGATGCGCGGAGGACGAGTCATCCTAGCGTTCTACCCAGCCGCCTTCACAGGGGTCTGCACCAAGGAGATGTGCACTTTCTCCGACGGTATGGCCAGCCTCGGATCGAGTGGTTCCTCGGTGTTCGGGATTTCGGTAGACTCCCCATTCTCCAACTCCGCTTTCGCTGACGCGAACGGCATCTCGTTCCCACTGCTCTCAGATGTCCACCGGGAAGCAGTCAACGCCTACGGCGTTGCCCTCGATGATTTCGTCATCTCAGGATACACAGTGGCCCAACGCTCGGTGTTCGTTGTCGAGGCCGACGGTAGCATCGGCTATGCTTGGGTCGCTGACAATCCGGGCATGGAGCCCGACTACGAGGCCGTGATGGCTCACTGCGCCTCGCCGTAGGCGAGGTACCTCGCTATCGAGCCGTAGACGATTCCAGCAATCATCAGGCTCTCCTCGTTGAAGCGGTCCATCGTATCGAGGTAGGTGTGGTACTCGGTGGAGCCCGAGCCGTAGCACACTATCGCTCGCCCGTAGTCCTTGTCCGCCCCCTCATCCTGGTCTATTTCGTAGACGAAGGGCGCGTGGTCCGAGTTGTAGGGCATGTCGGTCGAGGCGAGCTTCCTGATCTCGATGGGGTATTTGTCGGCCAGTTCGGGGTAGGTGCTGGAAAAGGCTCCGACTACTCCTGCGATGTGGTCGACGTCCGCCTTGTTGTTGCCGAACATAGTCAGTCCGGCGTTGCGCTCGGCGTCGACATGGTTCATGTCGAGGTTGATGTACAGCCTGAGGTGCTCCTCAAGCATAACTCGGTGCTTGTCGACCCACTCGGTCGAGCCCCACAGCCCCTCCTCCTCACCGCCCCAGGTGCAGAAGTACAGTGTGTGCTCGGGCGCCCCCAACTGAGACTGCAGGAGGCCGAACTGGCGAGCGATCTCCTGCAGGGTCGCGACCCCGGAGGTATCGTCGACAGCCCCCTGCCCATTGTACACCGTGTCGTGGTGGGCGCCGAAGATGACTAGAGACTCAGACTTGCCCTCGATGATGCCGCAGGGCACGTGTATGGTCGCAGTGCCTTGGTTGTTGACATCGGTGATGAACTGGAGGCGGGCCTCACCGTTGATGACCTCGTCGATGATCGTTTGACCCACGCTCCTTGAGACCATGATGAAACCGAGACTCTCAGGAATCGGATCGATCGAGGAAATTCCGACCGATTTGAAGTAGGGCACGCAGTCGTCTGCTACCAGCTCGTCGCAGTTCTGACGGTCGTTAATCAGAATCAGTCCCGCAAGGTCGTTGTCCGCGGCGCGCTCGAACAGCGCTGTGTTGCCCTCTGTCTCGGGCTTCAGCCATACCATGCCTACTGCATTGGCAGCCGAGCCCCAGTCCGCCGACTCGTTGCCAGTTCCGAGGTCCAACACAGGCATATCGTCGACATAGCGGATGAATGACGATCCGCTGTAGCCCTGTAGGACGAAGTCCTCCCGATGCGCGAACTCGACTATCTCGCGGTTAATGTCGGCCGCGGTGCAAGGAGTAGGGCCACCGAATATATCTCCGATGTCACCAGGTGTGCACATCGAGAGCTCAGGCTCGCTACCGATGATGAACATCGGCACGTCGAACTCCTCGAGTGTGGATGGTATGCCCATCGAGGAGAAGTTGAACTTAATCGACTCGGCGGTGTTCTTCTCCTCGATGGTTCCCGAGAGCCTGCCCTCCCAATCCGGATGCCCGAGGTCGACCAGCGACTGTGCGTAGTCCCGGGCCTGAGCTGCATCGAACTCGATGAGCTGGTAGTCCGGTTCACCTTGGATCCACTCAATGATGTCGTCGCCGTACAGAATCGCGCCGCCCGAGCCGCCGACTAGAATCAGCGCGCTCACGACGAGGACCGGAACCGGCAACTCCCGTGCGCGCGCAATCGCATCAGAAAGAGCCTCCCGGGGCTTGGAAGCGCTGCTTTCAGTCTCGATGACCTCTGCGTCCACTGCTGTCTCCACGAAGTCCTCGCGCCTTCGCCGGACTATTGAACCCACGCCGGAGAGGAATCGTCGACCACCGGTTAGTCGCGGACGACCTCGTCGCCGGTCCAGCGCCTCCCCAGAGAGTGCTCGACCCCCATCTGATCGAGTATCCTGGCCACCACGAAGTCGATTAGGTCGCCGATACTCTCTGGCGAGTTGTAGAAGCCCGGGCTGGCCGGCAGTATCACGACCCCCCACGCCGACATCCTCGCCATCGCCTCTAGGTGCGGGGTCGAGACCGGTGCCTCGCGCGGAACCAGTATCAGCTTGCGCCTCTCCTTCAGGGCTACGAGGGCACTCCTAGTCGCGAGGTTGTCAGAGATCCCGGCCGCTATCTTGCCGATGGTGGTACCGCTGGCCGGGCATACGACGTAGGCGTCGAAGCGAGCAGAGCCCGAGGCGGCGCGGGCAGCAAGATTGTCGTTGTCCTCAAGTGTCACCCCATCACGCTTACCCAGGGCTTCTGGAGTGATGCCGCACTCGAGATCGAGATTAATCGCTCCGGCACTGGTCACGATGAGGCTGATCGACCACCCCGCGTCCAGCAGCTCGTCAACCAGACGCACGCCGTACTGCGCCCCGGATGCACCGGTAATTGCAACCACAGCCTCCGGCATGATTGCTGGTCCAGCCTCCCGTCCTTGAATGGTTGCCTCGCCTCACAGGCTCTCGCTGAGAGCCTCAGCGAGGTACCTGTACTCGTCCACGTGGTTGTACAGTTGCGCGGAAATCCGGATGTACCTGACACCGTGATGCCGCCATGGCATTACCGGGACCTGAATGCCGTACTCGTCGAGCAGAAAGTTGTGAAACGGATCACCCTCGAGGCTCATAGCACCGACCTCGCCGTCCTTGGGCATCTCCACTGCTGCTAGGGCAGATACCATCGAATCAGGAAATGGAGGAGTGGTTGCGAGCGCCTCGCAGATGATGCCCCTTCCCTCAATCGCGAGGGCGTGGTTGCGCTCCATGATCTCAGTCCATCCGCCCTCGACGAGCCCACCGAGGTATTCAATCGCCTTCGGGATGCACAGCCACGCCGAGGGGTCCTGCGTTCCGGGCCAAGCGAACTCGAACTCGAACTTCTCCTGTGCTTCCCCCTCGTGCGAGGCACCATGGCTGATATTCAGAGGATGCATCAGATGCTTACGGTCCTCACGAATGTGCAGGAAGGCTGATCCCTTGGGGGAACACAGCCACTTGTGGCAGTTGCCTGTGCAATATGCTGGAGCGAGTACAGACAGGTCCAATGGAACGATTCCGGGGCCGTGCGCGGCATCCAGCAGCACATCGACTCCTCTCGACTGTAGCTGAGCAGTCAGCTCCTCGAATGGCATCCTCATCCCGGTCGGGCTGGTCACCGTATCTATCAGGGCCAGAACGGTTCTGTCGGTCACCGCTCCCATGATGATGTCAATTACATCCTGTGGGCCCTCGACCCTGAACGGGATCTCTACGACCACCGTCTTCGCCCCTGACCTCTCGGTGACGAAGTCGACGGCGTTCCAGCAGGCCTGATAGGAGTGGTCGGGGACGATGATCTCGTCCCCGGGTTGTAGTTGTAGGCTCCTGAGCACGGTGTTGACCCCCTGGGTGGCATTGCTGACGAAGGTCATCCCATCGGTGTCAGCGTTCAGGAACTCCGACAGA
>CAZSPJ010000084.1:0-3728 GCA_964608795.1 uncultured Candidatus Poseidoniales archaeon
CCACGACAGGGTTCATTTTCGGGTGGCCGGACGGACAGTCGTGCTCCGCATCGGCCTCGTCATGCTGCAAGGCGCCCGCCATGTCCACATAGCAGCGCTCCAGCGTGCTGCCGAGGAGTGCGGCATCGAGATTGAGGTGCACGAACTACGCAAAGCCTCGGACCTAGCCGCAGCCGACCCCCATGCAATAGTGCTACCAGGAGGGGAGTCGACGACCATGCGACTGACAGGTAACCACGAGACCTCGAGACTCCTGCCTGCTCTGTTCGAGTGGATCCGCTCTGATTCCTCGAGACCGGTACTAGGCACCTGCGCTGGCGCGATACTGCTCGCCGACCCGCAGGACGGAGGCGAGCCGCTGATCGCCGCTGTCATCGATCGCAACGCATACGGTCGGCAGGCAGACTCCTTCCAGAGCACGCTCGAGGCCACCATCCTAGGGCGGGACTTCCCGGGCGTGTTCATCCGGGCGCCCCGGTTCGCATCGCACAGCGAGTCGGCATCAGTGGCCGCCATGCATGGCCAGGAGGTGGTCGGTGTCAGGACCGGAAACAGGCTCGCCCTGACCTTCCACCCTGAACTCTCCTCTGACACCGGCTTCCACCGCTGGTTGCTCGAGAACGCGGCAGGTGCTGGGTCATGAGTCTCACAGTCAGGCTGCCGCAGGTGCCCGAGTTGCACGAGCCTCCCGAGGAGGCTGACACAGAGGGATGCATACAGTGCCAGATGGGCAGCAAGCTGGTGCTATTCATCACCGGAAACTGCCACTGGCGCTGCGACTACTGCCCCCTCTCAGAGACCCGACGTGACATTGACCACATGTTCGCCAACGAGCGTCGCTGCGAGAGTTTCGACGAGGTCATCGAGGAGGCGAGGGCGATGCGTGCTACAGGTGCGGGCATCACTGGTGGTGACCCGTTAATGGCACGAGAGAGGACACTCGAGGGAATCCGGCGGCTGAAGGCAGAGTTCGGACCCTCATTCCACCTTCATATGTACACCAGCATCCCTTTCCGAACCGAGTTGGCAGCCGAGTTCGCCGAGGCGGGACTCGACGAAATCCGCTTCCACTTCCTCGACCTTGAAGCCGAACAGTATCGAGAGGTCATCGCGGCCTGCTCGGCCGCCGGCATCCTCACCGGCGTCGAACTGCCTTGCGAACCCGATAAGGAGTCTGAACTGCTGGAACTGCTGGAGGCTCTGCGAGGCTACGATGTCGACTTCCTCAACCTAAACGAGCTTGAGATAACCGTCGGCAACATCGACAATATGGAGCTGCGTGGATTCAACCTGTCCACAGAGATAACTGCAGGAGCTGCAGGTTCAGCCGAACTGGCGCATATACTGCGTAATCGCGTAAATGCCGCAGCGAGTGGCCACCCTGATCCAACCGATGGAGAGTCGCGAGATCCGTATGGCTACCACCTGAAGTTCTGCACCGCCGTCTACAAGGACGCCGGGCAGTTGCGTAGGAGGTTCCACCGCCGTGGCGAAGCGACCATAGCGCCGCACGAGACGCTGACCGAGGACTCGACGCTGATGTTCGGTGCCGTATATGCTACCGAGGAGGATCAGGAGTCGTGGATCGAGGAGATAGCCGACCAGACCGACCTACCACTCAGGTTCATGCTATGGGACTCCGATAACCAGCGCATAGAACTACCACTCGTCGTGGCCGAGACGATAGCCGAGCACGTCGATGCACCCGTCGCCATGGTGGAGGTCACACCGACCTTCGAGAGGATGGAGGTCACTGTGGTCTGGCTCAACGACAGTAGATAGAGCGAGCCCTTCTCGTTGGGTTCATAGAGCCTCGACTTTCGTTGCCAGTCATGCCGGTTAGAATCGGAGACCCACAAGCCGCTGGAGTCAATCCATTCCGCAGGCTCTCGGCCTCGCAGGTCATCACTTGGAAGTCCTGCAACAGGCTCTGGTACTACACCTACATAGAGCGGCTGAAGAGCCCCCTGCCGCCCCAGATAATCCGCGGTAACGCTGCCGAGGAGTGCGTCTGCCGAGTCCTCAGGGACTCCCCCGTCCTAGTTTCAGCCGACGCCGCTGACGAAATGACATCTCCTCTGCTCGATGACGGCTCACTCGACTACGACAATCAGAATGCATGGCCCAGCCCTGCCCTGTCCGAGTTGCCCGAGGAGCAGTGGCCCACAGACAGACAGTCCCTTGAGGATTGGGCACTGGCCCGAGCCGAGGTTCACTTCGATGTCTGCTGGGAGGCGGCCATCGCAGATTGGGAATCGTCCCCCAACCGCTCCGGCTCGGTTGCTGATGCTGATCCCGATGAGGCTCTCGAGATGACACGGGCTGGCATCAGGATGCACCTCGACCAAGTCGAGGCCTGCTTGAGGGCCGGCGGCGGACCGAAGTTCACACAGTGGCGCGCAGGCGGCATCAGGGACCAGTGGCCGGCCCCAGACGGTTTCCCACGGACCTGGATTGAGAGGCACCCCGCCGCGCGCGACTCGGGCGACATCACATGGTGCGAGGCGTGGGAGGTCGCTAGGCCATGGTTCGTCGACCCTGATGCGGGGCAATGGAAGCAGACCACATCGCACCCCGAAGAGTGGTTCCAGGGCGAGTATGACATGGTGTACTACTGGACCGGCGCCATCCGGATCATAGATCTCAAGGCATCGATAGGAAGGGGCGACCGCTCGGGCGGCTACATCGACCAACTGCGCCTGTACTGCTGGCTGTGGTGGGAGACCCATGGCAGGGCCGATGAGGTCGAGGCGCTGGAGATCTGGTACCTCGGGACCGGCTCGGTCAAGGCTGTACCTAGGCCGAGTCAAGAAGAGCTGCAGACTCTCAGCGAGGAGCTTGAGGAGCTGTATCGCAGAATCCACGCTCGAAACCCTTCGATTGACGATTGCCGGCCTGATCCGGCACCGCTGCGGTACTTCGATGAGGGAGGTGTGCCTTCCGAGACACCAGTCGACACCGACCCGAGAGCTCGTTGCAAACGCTGTCAGTTACGAGGTGTATGCGAGGGTAGCAATCACGAGCTTGAACTCCCCCTTGAGCGCAGCATAGAGCGCTTCGGTCACCGCTGGCCCGTCACCCCACTAGGAGAGATTGTGACTCGTGTAAATGTCGTCGGAGAAGTCTCAGGTTTACGCGGGCCTAACCTAGTCGCTGATGGCTCGGTAGAACTCTCGTTCATGCTGCAGGAGGGTTACGACCGGGCAAAGGTGCAACCCTCGCGCTACGGCACCCCTAGGGAGGTGACCCGCTCTATCGCCAACGGCAGCAGGGTACGCATAGAGAACGCGATGGCATCGGTGTGGAAGGGCGAGGTCGTCCTCGACCTCGATGAGAACTCATCTGTTGCAATCGCAGACGAGTCCGACTCCGCCCCCATCGTGGACATCGAGACCAAGATCAACGCAATCGGCAGGGTGTGGTCGGTAAACGCCTTCCCGGATGGAAAGGGAGTGACAAGGTGGTCGGTGACGATGGTAGATCAGACCGGCTCTGCCGGGGTGGTCGCGTTCAGGCAGTTCATCCCCTTAGCCGCAGCAGGCGTGACTAGGGGGGACGAGATAGCAGTGCTAAACGGTGAGGTCGGAGAGTTCAATGGACAGCCGCAAGTTAGGATCGGCCCCGGTGGACGTCTCGTAATTCTGAAGGACTCCTCCGAAGTACCCGAGTTCTAGTGGCGCCGAGAGAGGGATTTGAACCCCCGCGTCCAATGGACAGTGGATTTCGAA
>CAZSPJ010000085.1:0-3689 GCA_964608795.1 uncultured Candidatus Poseidoniales archaeon
CTATCACTCTAGCGGCGCGAAGGACGCGGTCATGGTACATGTAACCGACCTCGACTACCTCGATGACGCTGTCCGGCTCGCAGCCCTCTGGAGCAGGAACGGTGGCAATCGCCTCCATCGTCGTGGGATCGAACGAAGATTCGACCTCGATCTGACTCACTCCCTCGATTTCTAGAGCCGCCTTGGCGCCCTCGAGAGTTAGCCTGACCCCTTCACTGAGGGCATCCGAATCATCCCCCTTAGCAGCTTCTAGGGCCTTCTCAAGGCTGTCGAGAAGAGGCAGCATTCTCAGTGCCATCGACATGCCCCCATACCGCATCGCTTCGGACCGCTCTCTTGCAGCCCTCTGCCTGACATTGACCATCTCTGCGGCCGAGTACTGCAACTCCTTCTCTAGCTCGGCCACCTTGGCCTCGAGATTCTCCTTCGAGTCAACCTCGGAATCATCCTCGGTGGCCTCAGGGACCTCGTCGCCAGCCTCGTCCGTCACACTTCCGCGTCCTATGGCCCATTCAATAATCCAATGGTCCCCTCAATCCGCGTAGAAGTACTCGCCGTTGGCTTTCTGCTCACGGTCCTTGACACTCCCAGGCTTGTTGATCCGGGGTCTGTGGGAGTCATGGTCACGCCGGAAGGTGACATCGACATCGGATAGGAAGCGGTTCATCCCCTTGCGCAGGCTGAGCGGGCCCACGGCATCGCCGTTGCTGCCACCTTCGCCCTCAAAGACCAACAGGGAGTCGCTGACGATGTCGATGAAGTAGATGTCGTGGTCGATTACCATCGCCGCCTTCTCATTGCCCTCCATGGTCCTGCGGATGGCCTTGGCCGCCTCCATCCTGGCGTTGGCGTCCAGATGCGCGCTCGGTTCGTCTAGCAGGTACAGGTCTGCCTCCTTGCCGAGGCAGATGGTGATGCTCACCGCCTGGAGCTCACCGCCGGAGAGCTTCTTGGCATGCAGCTCCAGCATCTTGTCGACCTGTAGCGTTCGCACCACTTGGGTGTGGAACTCCCCGGCGCGCCACTTGTTGCCTAGCTCGGTATCAAGCCAGTCCTGTACGGTTCCTTCGAAGTCGGTACTGACGTGCTGGGGCTTGTAGGAGACCTTTGCGTCCATCGTGCACCAGCCCTCATCGGGATCCATCTCGCCGGCGATGATTCTGACCATCGTGGTCTTCCCGGTGGCGTTGGGGCCGACGACGCCTACTACCTCGGCCGACTTGACCTCGCCCTCACCGGTCTTGAGGTGGAAATCGCCGAGCGTCTTCTCGATGTCGCCCCACTTCAGAATCGGCATGCCGACCTCCTCTCCCCTCGTGCGACCGCGCAGGAACTGTATCGGCTTCTCGCGAATCCTGATGTTCTCCTCAGGAAGGAAGCCATCCAGATATGCGTTGATTGCGGTGCGTGTTGAGCGCGGCGGAGTGAAGATGCCGTACGCCGCCCGCTCGCCGTAAACCACGTGTAACAGGTCGCACATGACGTCTAGGACGGCTAGGTCGTGCTCGACGACCAGAACGCGCTTACCGCGTTCGGCCAGACCCTGGATTATCCGAACCACCCTCATCCTCTCGTGGATGTCGAGGTACGAGGACGGCTCGTCGAAGAAGTAGACGTCGGCCTCCTTCAGCAGCGTGGCGCACAGCGCCACGCGTTGCAACTCCCCGCCCGACAGTGCGTCGAGCCTGCGATCGAGCACATGGTCAATCGCCAGTAGCGAAGCGTAATCGGCTAACTCGCTCCGGTCATCCACTCTCTCAAGCAACTCGCGCACGTCTCCTTTGAAGATCTTCGGCAGTTTGTCGATGTACTGTGGCTTGACAGCGATCGTCACACCTTCTTCGGCGACCATGCCGAGGTAGTCTCGCAATTCACCACGCGGGAACGACTCGATGATCTCGGACCAATCTCGGGAGTTCACTGTCCAATCGCCTAGATTGGGCTGAATGGTGCCTGCTAGTAGGTTGACTGCGGTCGACTTGCCCATCCCGTTTGGGCCCAGTATACCTACCACCTGCTCCTCGCGGGGGGCGGGCAGCCTGAACAGGCGGAAGCCGTTTTCGCCGTAGCGATGTGTCATCTCGCCGTCGAGTTCCTCGGGCAGATTGGTGATGATGAGGGCGTCGAACGGGCACTTGACTACACAGATGCCGCAGCCTATGCACAGTGGCTCTGAGACCAGCGGCTTGCCGCTGGAGTCGTCGAGGACTATGCATTCGATGCCGTTGCGCACTGGCGGGCAGAAGGCCCAGCACTCGGCGTTGCACTTCTTGGGCTGGCAACGATCTTCCAGAAGAACTGCTACCCTCATGCTGCTTCCCCCGTTACGAATCGCTCAATACTTCTTCTGTGTGGCTTGCCCGAGGCAGCCGCTTCTGCTCAGAGTGCGAGGAAGCGGTAGCGCACATACACGTACGCGGCGAAGACCATCTTCTCGGCCTTGCTGAGTTGGATCCTCTCGGTGAAGACGTCACCATCCCTCCTCTGGATTTTCTTGAGGATAGATTGGTAGAAGGTCGCCATGGCCGCTGGCGAGTATCGGGATGACCTATCTAACAGTCCAAACAGCTTGAACGCCTTCTCGCGGTATCTATCGCATCTCTCGATGTACTCATCGACAAAGGGTTTCCATCCGGGGTGCTTGAGCAGTTCCTTACCGCTCTTGACGTCGTCCTCGGTGATGCCGTAGCGAGCGAGGTCGTCGAGAGGCAGATAGATTCTATCGCGCTCGGCGTCCTCAGCGATGTCGCGCAGGATGTTGGTTAGCTGCATGAAGACCCCCCAAGACTCGGCGTACTCACGAGCCCGGGGATCGTCGTAGCCGTAGATCTCGATACACACGAGACCGACAGTGGAGGCAACCCGGTAGCAGTACGAGTAGAGGTCCTCGAAAGTCTGGTAGCGGTTGCGGTGGAAGTCGTCCTCCATCCCGCTGACCATGTCGTCCAGCAACTGCCGCGGGATTCCAAAAGTCTCTACGGTGTCCTTCATCGCCATGAAGATCGGATCCGTGGAAGTTATCTCGCCGTACGCGGTTGAGAGTTTCTTCCGGTAGTAGAACAACTGCGACATCTTGTCGTTGTAGGCCGATCTGTCTACGACTGGCCTGCCGGGGCTGAGCAGTTCGATTTTTGATCGGTAGTCAACTGACTCGGGCTCTTCAGACGAGCCACCGGGGAAGATGTCCACATAGTCACCATCGGCGATGTCGTCAGCGCGTCGGCAGAACGCATAGTATGCCATGATGGCTCGACGCTCATGGTTTGGTAGGTACTTGAACGAGTGATAGAAGTTACCGGCCTCCCTCCTAGTGAGCTCCTCGCAATAGTCGTAGGCGGTCTCCGTCATCCGGTCTGGGACGTCCGGCTCGGTCCAGATCGCCGCGTCGATGTGTCTGAACGGATTGACCAGCTCGCCACGCGTTCCGATGACCCCCATGAACAAGGCCCCCTCCCTCACTGCCTCTAGGGCGGTGATGCTGATGGCACGGGCTGCCTCCTTGGTCAGACTGACCGCCGAGCGCACCCTCTCGATGCCCCTTGCGGGCTCATCGGCTTCGTACAGGGATATGCTCCGCCCGATGCCGTATCCGGCAGCCGTGGCCGAATCTGAATCCTGACGCTGAGTCATGCTACTCCCGAGTCGAGCGACCGCAACCTGCCTTTGAACCTCTCCCTCGTGCGCGCGGG
>CAZSPJ010000086.1:0-3628 GCA_964608795.1 uncultured Candidatus Poseidoniales archaeon
TTCTTCCACGACGTCGATCCACCGGGCAAGATGCGACCACTCGCGGTCGGGGACGACGGCAAGGCGGTCCCGCTGGAGGACTTGGACATCGATTCCTTCGGAGTCAGCACTTACACGCAGTATACTTGGAGACAGCTGATTGACGGGTGGTCTTGCACCTCTTGCGCTCGCTGCCAGGATGTCTGCCCCGCCTACGCCAGCGGCAAGGGACTCAATCCGATGGAGGTCATCCACGATGTTCGCAACTACGCCAACGAGCATGCGCCGCTGCTGCTGGCCGGAGAGCAGCCCGAGGAGACGATGATACAGCGCATCACCGATGAGGCGGTTTGGGCCTGCACCACCTGCAACGCATGTGTCGATGTCTGCCCCCTCTACATCGAGCACGTCCCCAAGCTCACCGACCTGCGTCGTAACGCGATGATGGAGACGATGGAGTACCCCGAGGAACTGAACACGGCAATGGGCAACATCGAGTCCGCATCGAACCCATACGGCTTCGGCGCGCATGAGCGCGCCGACTGGGCTGCCGATCTCGACGTCAAGGTCGGAGAGCCCGCCGAGTACATCTATTTCGTAGGCTGCGCCGCGAGCTTCGACGAGCGTAATCAGAAGGTAGCCCGCACGACGATATCACTGCTCAAGGAGGCAGGACTCGATGTCGGCATACTCGGTATGCAAGAGGGCTGCTCGGGCGATCCAGCCCGCAGGGCGGGCAACGAGTATCTGTTCCAGATGCTGGCTGAGACCAACATGATGACTTTCCAAGAGCTAGGAGTCAAGAGAATAGTAGCCTCTTGCCCTCATTGTTTCCACACTCTTGGCAAAGAGTATGGCGATTATGGTGGCGAAGAACTCGAGGTCTTCCACCACACGGAGATTCTGGCCAAACTGCAAGAGGAGGGCAAACTGCCGCAGGTCGAGAAGAACGACCGTAGCGTGACCTTCCACGATCCTTGCTACCTAGGGCGCATAGGCGGAGTAATCGATGAGCCTAGAGACGTCATTGGCGGCGTAGACGTTGAACCCGAGAGGCACGGACAGGACTCGTTCTGTTGCGGAGCAGGAGGGGCGCAGATGTGGATGGAGGAGGATGCAGACAAGCGAGTCAACGTGATTCGAGCATCTGAGTTGGCCGAGACTGGCTGTGACACAGTAGCAGTGGGTTGCCCGTTCTGCTCAGTCATGGTCAAAGACGGCTTGGATGCGGTAGGTGCTGAGATGGAAGTGATGGACGTGGCCGAGTTGCTTTGGGAGCAAATCGTCGCTAGGGACGAGGAGATCCAGGAACTGTCGACGAGACCGCTGAAGAGCCTGTCGAGTAGTGATAATCAAAAGTAAGAGTCAATGACGTGATTACATGAGCGACGAGTTCACTTTCTTCGGATGGTCCGTGCCAAAACTAGCTAGAGCCGATGGCGGCTTTCTGGTTCTTTGGGGCATCGCTGCTTACTTCCTGCAGAGTGCCGACCCTCCCTCAATCACTGCCATGATTCCCGCTTTCCTAGGCGCCCCACTACTAGTGCTCGGCATCTTAGCCGGTAGGAATGAGGCCAACCTACACCACTACATGCACGCAGCAATGGCCGTCGCTCTTCTGATGGTACTGGGGGGTGCTCGCATAATCACTGGGTGGGATGAAATGTCGAATCTGACAGTAGCATCCCACATCGTGCTCATCGTCACGGGAGCCTGTTTCATGGCCGCTGGCATCATGTCATTCAGACACGCACGAAAACTCAGGGAAGCGTCAGGTGAGTGAGTGCGACCCGTCATCGGCATCACCTGCTTCATGCGTGACACCGTTTACGGGAATTTCCGCAGGCACGCAGCTATACTGCCATCGGCCTACATATCCGCGATAGACAAGGTCGGCGGCACACCGCTCATCATCCCTCCAGCAGGTGACATGACCAAGATTCTCGACAGCATCGACGGACTAGTCGTCTCAGGTGGCCCTGACCTGTGCCCTGACAACTATGGAGAAGAGCCAGAGTCAATGACTGTAGAGTTCTACCCTGATCAGGATGCCACTGAGATGAGTCTGATCCGAGAGGCCATGACCAGAGATATGCCATTCTTCGGCGTTTGCAGAGGCATGCAACTCCTCAGCGTGATGCACGGCGGACGTCTGCACCAACACTTGGATACGACCCCCGGTCACGAGGGCCACGGAGGCTTCGACGGCGTCGAGACCGAGCATGGGGTGGCGGCGAAGGAGGGCTCTCTGCTCGCCAGCCTGATGGGGACTTCGATCACGGTCAATTCGACGCATCACCAAGGCGTGGCTGAAGCGGGCGATCTCGCAGTCACGGCGATAGCCGAGCACGACGGTCTAATCGAGGCGGTCGAGCACCCGGATCTGAGATTCTGCCTCGGCGTGCAGTGGCACCCCGAGCGCGCCGGACATGACGTACTGTACTCGGCGCTAGTGGAAGCGGCGCGGGGTTGATGACTAGTAAGCCGCCGAGCCCGGACAGAATGACGCTCAGAGTGTATGACACGCGCTCGCGCGAGAAGCGCAAGTTGACCACTCTTGAGGATGGCAAGGTGAGGATGTACGTCTGCGGCATCACGCCTTACTCTCCCAGTCACCTGGGTCACGCACGCTGCTACCTCTCTTTCGACGTAGTGCACCGCTGGCTGGAGGCGAGCGGGTTCGAAGTCGACTACGTGCAGAACTTCACCGACATCGATGACAAAATCCTCGACATCTCCGACTCGGAAGGAGTCGACTACTCGGTGGTCGCGAACAGGAACAT
Organism: uncultured Candidatus Poseidoniales archaeon; assembly: GCA_964608795.1. Lineage (GTDB taxonomy): Archaea > Thermoplasmatota > Poseidoniia > Poseidoniales > Thalassarchaeaceae > Thalassarchaeum. The sequence goes on from CAZSPJ010000086.1 coordinate 2,763, forward strand.
CGACGAGTACTTCGAGGTCATGGACGCGATGAACGTCCTGAGGGCCGACCACTACCCTCGAGTCACTGAGACAATCACCGAGATTATCGAGATGGTCTCCACCCTAGTGGACAAGGGCCACGCCTACGTTGGAGATGATGGGGTTTACTTCGAGATTGATACTGCTCCGGAGAAGTTTGGGCAGCTGACAGGACAGACCCTCGAGATGGTCCGAGCCGGTGCCGGCGGACGCGTTGAAAAGACCGGTTCGGGCAAGCGAGACCACCGTGATTTTGCTCTCTGGAAGTTGGCCAAGCCCGGAGAACCCTCTTGGGATAGTCCGTGGGGTGCAGGCAGACCGGGTTGGCACATCGAGTGCTCGGCGATGTCCCTCAAGCACTTCGGCGAGCAGTTCGACATCCACGGCGGCGGCCACGATCTGCGCTTCCCGCACCACGAGGCAGAGATATTCCAGTCTGAGTCCTGCACCGGGTGCGAGCCGGTGGTCGGCTACTGGATGCACAACGGCTTCGTCAACGTGGACGGCGAGAAGATGAGCAAGAGCCTCGGCAACTTCTGGACAGTCAGAGATGCCTTCGAGCACCACGCCCCTCTAGCGCTGCGCTACGCCCTGTTGAGCGTACCCTATCGCAACCCGATTGACCTGACTCCCGAGTTCTTAGGGGATGCGGCGATTCACTACGGCAGACTCGTCGAGGCGTACGGGACCTCACTAAGCATGGACGGCGAGTCGGGCGACGACCTCACAGGAGCCAGCGAGCGATTCACTGCAGCGATGGACGACGACTTCAACACCCGAGCGGCGATGATTGAGGTCCAGGGAGTGGTGGCCTCCGCAGCCGGCTCCGATGTGGCTGACTGGCTGG
>CAZSPJ010000087.1:0-3565 GCA_964608795.1 uncultured Candidatus Poseidoniales archaeon
AAATCGTTAAATCTCGCTATAGTTGTCAAGGCACCATGCGCCAGCCCACGCGACCCTCGACCGCCCTCCCGATAGCCCTAGTCATTATGCTGCTGGGAATGTCAGCATCGCTTACCATTGACTCAGGTGACAGAGCCGAATTGGCCGATGACAAGCCCGCCCTTGAGACCCACTCGAATCAGTTCTTCCCCGGGTCTCAAGCCGGCTCCGTGTATTCGGCCTCCTCAATACAGGCCTCCCATGCCCACACTTGCGCAGTATTGGATGACTACTCAATGAAGTGTTGGGGACATGGCGGTGCGGGGAAACTAGGTACCGGCAACACCTTGTGGCAAAGCACGCCAGCACCTGTTCTACTTGGATGGCAGGGAGGGGCCAATACAGCCACTGAGGTTGGACAGGGTTCTGGGTCCGCGGGGCATCACACTTGCGCATTGATGACCGATGGCACACTCCAATGCTGGGGTGAGGATTTCCAGGGCCAGATTGGCCACGGCGGTAGTTCCGGTTGGCATAACTACCCTACAGAAGCGACGATGCCGCTTTACAAGACCGCCATACAAATCTCAAACGGAGGGCACCACAGTTGCGCAATAATGGAGGACACCAACACCGCTGAGCACTCTCTCTACTGTTGGGGGGATAATTCCTACGGACAGTTGGGAATCGAGACAGCCAGTGGAAACCAACCCGCCGAGATGACCATCCCCACCCATGTCGATCTCCCCGCCGGCCGCTCACCAGTTTCAGTATCCCTCGGAGGCATTTATTCAACTGACTCAACCTGCGTCATCTTGGACGATGGCACCGGGATGTGCTGGGGGGGTAATGAAGAAGGCCAACTGGGAGTTGGCACTGCGGGAGGCAATCGAACCTTACCTACACCGATTTCGATTCTCCCCCAGAACCGCACGCTAGCCGCGATAGCAACGGGCGACCTGCACGCCTGCGCAATTCTGGATAACGGTAGCGTAGGTTGCTGGGGCAAAAACCACATTGGCCAATTTGGAGATGGGACGACCGACTCCTCCACTTCTTTCAAGTATACCTCACTACCTCCAGGCCGAACCGCGATATCGATCGATGTAGGAGCGGAACACTCCTGCTCGATTCTGGATGACAACAGCAGCGTGTGCTGGGGAAACAACACCGATGGGCAAATCGGCGATGGGACCACCTATAACCGACTCACGCCAACCTATGTCACCACCCCCGTAGGACAGACTTTCTCAACAATATCTACGGGCTTGGATCACACCTGCGGTGTCTTATCCAATGGCTCACTGTACTGCTGGGGGGGTCATGAGGAAGGCCAACTTGGGCTGGGTCAGTATGATAGCGACATCCCCGCGTATGTACATCTGGGCAATAGCAGCCACGCTGCTTTGGGTGATAGGGACCTTGACCAAGACGGAATCATCTCGATATTCGATTCGACTCCATGGCCCGCCGAGTCGTGCCCTCCGGGTCAGTATCTAGTAGGACTCCAGTGCATTGACGCTTCCGCGGGGCACTACGTACCTTACCACGGGATGACAGAGCAATTCGAGTGCTTCCCTGGAACCTACCAGCCATATACTGGGCAGAGCTCTTGCATTGACGCCTCTCCCGGTTACTTCACTGATACCAACGGCTCGGCAAGCGAGAGCCCGTGCCAGGCCGGGACCTACCAGCCCACCGAAGGCCAAACTTCGTGTCTTGATGTCGATCGAGGCAATTACAGCACTGCAGGATCAGCCTCTCAGATTCCCTGCGCACCGGGAACCTATCAACCCGACACCGGGCAACCGTCCTGCTTGGATGCAGACCCGGGGAACTACGTCTCCGAACCCCAGCAATTCGACCAGACCAAATGCTCTCCCGGGGCCTACCAGCCGGTGGCTGGCCAGACCAGCTGCTTCTCAGCATCCGAGGGGCACTACGCGCCGGGCTTCGGCTCCCCGAATCAGTTGGCATGTGAGCCTGGGACCTACTCACCATCTTCTGGTTCAGACTCATGCCATCCTGCCGACCCCGGGTACTACGTCACTGGCAGTGGAGCCATAGAACAGGTGGCCTGCCCGGCTGGTTCGCATCAACCGACTCCCGCATCGATTGGTTGCTCTCCGACCGATCCAGGACACTACGCACCGCAGCCAGGAACAGGGTTCCAGATACCGTGCTCGGCAGGCAACTATCAGCCAAATTTGGGCTCTGAGGGTTGCTCGGAGGTCGAACCGGGTCACTACGCATCAGGCTATGCCGCGATCTCACAGACCGAGTGCGATACTGGCACTTATGCACCTGAGGGCGGGTTGGGACAATGCCTGTTGGCTGATCCGGGCCATCACGTCTCAGCGACCGGCTCTCTGACTCAGACCGCTTGTCAGCCAGGATATCATCAGCCTGATTCGGGCGCTTCGTCCTGTCTGGAGACTACGATTGGACATTACACGGATGAGAGTGGAACAGTAGAACAGATACCTTGCTCTCCCGGGACCTACCAGTCGACAATCGGTGCAACATCCTGCTTGGAGGCTGACTACGGCTACCATGTCCCCAACTCGGGGTCCGCGGGGCAGGAGCCCTGTCTGATAGGCACCTATCAGTCATCCACTGGACAGTCAGAGTGCATCGACGCCGAGCCGGGACATTTCGTCGATACCTACGAGGCCTCAGTTTCCACGGCCTGCGACCGAGGGACCTACCAGTCTGAGAGTGGCCAGTCTGAGTGCATCGACGCCGATTCCGGTTACTATGTCCCATCTACCGGTTCTCCGACCCAGATGAAGTGCGAGAGGGGCACCTATCAGGAAATGGGCGGACAGGCGGAATGCAAGGCCGCAGAACCGGGACACTACGTATCGATCACTGGGGCCGTGTTCCCAACGGCCTGCAATCCCGGCACTTACCAAGACGAAGTGGGTAAGATGAGTTGCAAGGAGGCAGACATTGACCACTTCGTAGCCGAGTCCGCTGCCGCCGACCAGACGAAGTGCGAGGATGGCTCCACTCAGCCCGACAGGGGCCAGCCCAGCTGCATCGAGAGTGAAACCTCCCCTGTTCTCGTGATGGGTGCGGCAGCCGCCGCCGCAGTAGGCGTACTCATACTAGTTTACACCCAGTCGCAGAAAAAGGAGGCGCCAAAGAGCCGTAAGAAAATAGACACCGATCTCGGCCATTTGGGTGACCAGAAGAGAAAGCGGCGCAAGAAACGGCCACCTGAGGGCAAGCGGCGCAAGCGCAGACCCCCACAGGGGAAGCGCAGGAAGCGCCCTCCCAGAGGGGATTGATGGACCTAGCGCACTTGATATGTCAGAGGGGCTCCGCGAGGTTCCGTGAAGGACTACCCGAGCGACCGAGTCGACTTGCGCAGTGACACGGTCACACAGCCGACGCCCCCGATGCGCGAGGCGATGGCGGCGGCGGTAGTGGGAGACGACGTACTAGGTGACGACCCCACAGTCATAGAGCTGCAGAATCGAGTTGCAGAGATGCTCGGCAAGGAGGCCGCGCTTTTCGTCCCCTCGGGAACGATGTCGAACGCAATTGCGATCAAATCCCAGACTAGGCCCGGTGACGAGAT
>CAZSPJ010000088.1:0-3533 GCA_964608795.1 uncultured Candidatus Poseidoniales archaeon
CTGAGTCCCTCGACTCGCGGAGGCGGCTGTCCGACTCCGGCTACGTTTGACATCGGCGTGGCATCGACCACTAGGACTTCGTCGAGATTCTCGTTGGCCCAGTCATCAGCAGCGACCACTCCTACCCAGTATACAACTCCGTTCTCCAGTGACGATTCGCCCATCGAGTCGATGACAATCTCACCAGTCGTGCAGTCGGTGACGTAAGCTGCCACGGGCCATCCGTCGACAGTAGAGGGAGGTTGGAACCCTGAGGCAGGTAGAATGTACACGGTGTGGTAGGTACAGTCCTCCTCGTCATTTGGCGTCCAAGTGACTAGTATTCTGCCGCCCTCGTCGTCGGGGGCGTCCACCGCAGTGGTATCGGTGATTGGTGCTGGCGGTATGCCGTCATCGAGTCCCCCGGCCGTCACGACGGGTCCGAAGACGGTGGCGTTCGCCGCGTCGAACTGTCCTGCTTCGTCAACGCAGACAGCGGCCAGCCAGTACGTCTTGCCCGGCTCGAGTTGCAGGACTGTTGAGTTGCCGGCGGCGTAGGCGACATCTATCTCACCACTGAGGGCGAGTGCGCTGCTGATGGGGTGCTGGACCGCCCATATCCGGGTCCGATCGGGGTCTAATTCGGCACAGGCAGACCACTCGGCTTGGACCACGCCTGCTGAGCCTCCCGATATCGCTTCGGCCTCCAGCCACTCGGGCGGGAATGGCACCTCATCGGTCGGAGTGGCGCTATTCGGCCACGACATTGGCACGCCCACCGAGCCGTCTGCGTAGGCGATGGCGATGGCGGCCCTGTACTCCCTGTCCTCTGAGAGAGAGACCGTGGTTCCTTCACGATCTGCGGTGGTGATGGTGGCTGTGGTCTGCGACCAGAACGGGACCTCGATGTAGGTGGAGAACTCTGAGAGCTTGTCCTGGGTAATCTCCCAGTCGGGGTCGTCAGTGGAATCCCATACATACAGCCTGTAAGCATGCCAGGCCGCGTCCTCGGCAGGCAGCCACGAGGCTTCAAGGACGCCGCCGCCGTCGTTGGGCCTGTCGACCAGCGATGTCATCTCGGTAGGGACTTCGACGCGCTGCCAGTCGTAGGTAATGCGTACCTGTATGGAGCCGTTCTTGGGAGATTGCATCTGGATGTGCAACTGCGCAGATGTGGAGCCAGGAGCGAGGTTGGACACGGCCGCTTGGAAAGAGCTCTCGATAAGTGGGTTCATCGGGGCCAGATCCCAGATCCCCGAGTAGTTCAGGATCTGGGACTCTGCCCATACCCATGCTCCTGACTGAGGTGAAGACAGCGTCAGTGCCCCCGTGTAGAGAGGCAGCTTTCCTGGAATCATCTGTTCGGCGCCCTGAGGTATCAAAATGGGGTTCTCATCGGTGATTAGGACCGTTGACATTCCAGGATGTGCGGTATCGGTAATGTCCCAAGAGTTACCCGCATACAGAGCGATTAGGGGCTCGGCCCTGCGTTGGTGGCCCCTGTCCAGCTCTCTCATGCTCTCAATCGGCTCGAATATGTGCAAGCCGTCCTCAGCAATCGTATAGAGGCCTGAGTTGTCGAGGTATACCGATGAAATGCCGGGGACCAGTTCCGAGGTCACTCTCGAGTGGTCGCCACCTGACCTGATTACATCCACTCCTCTCGGGCTCACGACCGCGATGTAGTCGCCGTCCGAGACCATCTGGAACGGCGGCCAAGTCAGGAGCGTGTTCCGCCCCAGACCCGACTCCATCTCCATCGTAGTCGCGTTCCAGTGAACCAAGGGTTGGCTGTCTGTAGCGATGTGGACGCCCCAGTCATCAGTGGCGATGGCCCTGACGTCGTTGCTCGGAATCATGTCGATGTTATAGGTCCCATTTGCCATGTCGGTGGCGATGTCCCAAGCGGCCGCGCCTGGTCTGGTAGAGCCCTGTCCGTTGTGCGAAATGAAGATGGCAGCGTCATGGTGTAGCATCGTCGACGAGCCGTCGGGGTTGACTACCAAGCGCGAGGTGGCCTCGGCGAATGCGATGCCAGAGACGAAGTTTCCAACTAGGCCGTCTCCGAAGTTGAGTGTGTTGATGATAGACAGATTGTCGCGATGGAGCACGGTCAGTCCGGCTGCGCCCCCGGCGAGCACGGTTCCGTTGCCCTGTATGCCAGAGATCTGCGAGCTGCCGTTGGCACTCGGCGAGCCGATAACGAAGAGGTGCTCGATTATTGGTGTCGGCAGTCCGTCGATGGTGGTTATCGGGTCGTCCCAATCGTCCTTGGTGGTGTTCCACAGTCCGATGCCGCCATGAGTCGCGACCATGATATGGTCGCCGTACTCAAGGAAGTCCTGCACATTGTTGTTTGGGAGTCCAGCAATCAGACTACCGTGGCCCCACGTGCGCGTGTTCGAGTTGAAGGTCTGGAATCCTGCTGCTGAGCCCTGATTGCCCATGAGTCCGACATACATCGTGCCGTCGTCCTCGAGCACCATCCCGTCCATCTGCAAGTGCAGAGCCGCCGGGGTCGGGGAGAATATCCGATTGGTCAGGTCGATAGACCACAGTCCGCGCCCGGCGGTGGTGACCCAGAGCTCTTCGTCATCGAGCAGCAGAGAGTTGATGACATCCTGATTGGCATTGTAGCCGAACTCCCAGCGGACCGAGCCGTTGGCTAGCAGCTCGCCCTGTAGGACCGAGGAGGCGTAGTACCCGTTAGGGTCGCTGGTGAGCGCGACCCAGACATGAGTCTCGTTCGACTCGAACTCGACCACCCTTCCACTGGTCAGGCCGGCTAGTTCGTCGAAGCCGCTCGCGATTAGGCCGGTGCTGTCCAGTCTGTCAACGCGGTTCAGACCGGTGGTCTGGCCTGAGCGCCCAATTGCGTACACGGGAGTGGTGCTGGATGGTGCCCTCTCTACCGAGCAGCCGTCCATCCCGGGGTCGAGAACCTGCCCGTTGGCGGTGGATGTCCCCGCGGTGATGATTCTCGAGATGCCGCCGGTGTTGTCGTACTGGTGAGCCGCTAGGAGCACGTTGTTGTGGTGAAGCATGCCGCCGGGGAAGATTCGGTCCTCCGAGATTCCGTCCCGAGAGTCTATTGTGCGCATGAACTGGTTGGTGTTGTAGTTGTAGCGATCAAAGCCGATGCCTTGGGTGTCGAAGCCGATGTACAGGACGTCGTTCTGCTCGTCGCAGGCCGCAGCTCGGGGGTCGTCGTCAGAGAGGCCCTGACTGCTCTCAGTCAGCGGTGCAATCCATTCGTTGGTGATTCCGTCGCTATCCCAATCGGACATATCGAATCTCGCGATGCCTCCTTGGTTGCCCCACCAAGACAGTCTTCCAATCGCGAAGTGTATCACATCGTTGCAGACCTCGATGTCTGCTGGGTAACCACCGGGAATGTCCCCCGTGCCCAACTCCCATGTCGTCCAGTTGTCGGTCGAGCCGTCCAAGAGCATGATATCGGAGTCGGCGTTCCAGCCGCCTCCCTCGTACGATCCTAGCCAGAGACCGTTGCCCACCACCTCCATCGTGTAGAACTCCTCTGCCGAACCGGCCGG
>CAZSPJ010000089.1:0-3520 GCA_964608795.1 uncultured Candidatus Poseidoniales archaeon
TCCTCCTGGATGAAATCCATGCTGGCTGAGTTGATACAGTACCTTTCTCCTCCGAACTCACTGGGGCCGTCGTGGAACACGTGACCGAGATGGGCATCGCACGAACCACACCTGACCTCGACTCTGGCCATGCCATGAGCCCTGTCCTCTAATCTCCTGATTCCAGCATCTTGGTGTTCAGTGTGGAACGCAGGCCAACCACATCCGGAGTGATACTTCATCTCACTAGTGAATAGTAAATGGCCACAGCATAAACAGTTGTAGCAACCATCCCTTTCCTCCATGTTGTGTATCCCTGTGTTAGGCATCTCTGTGCCAGATTCCCTAGTAACGTGGTATTGTAGTGTGGTTAGCCTAGAACGCCACTCTGTATCTCTTTCAGGATCCCTCCTTGGTGTGGATTCTGTCATAGTACAGCCTCAAATTGCCTTTCAGTCTCTATAGCGTGCTCTAGAACGGTGTCCCAGTCTTCGACGTACTCAACAGGGTCCTTCCTACCAATCGCGTGGAACGCTAGTATCCTTTCCACATCAGCACCGGTCTTTCCCGAACTACGCCCTAATTCATCGGGACTGTAGGAGGTGTTTGTGTTACTGAATACTGTATCGAAATCGAGTCCCAGGGAATCGCAAGAAATGATGGCATCCCTGAGAATACTCTCCTTGTCTCCGTCAACATATGGAAGATTGACAGTGACTCTTTCCGAGCCCCAGTTCCCAGTCTCGAATGCACACATCAGCGCATCGTAGAATTCCGGTCTACAATCCGGATAGATTGCATGATCTCCCGAATGCACTCCCAATGTCACGGATACGTCCACATTCTCCTTGGCGGAGACCGACAAGGCGTACCCGTAGAGGATTGACGAAAATATCGCATTTCGGTTAGGCACGACTGTCTGTTTCATTTGTTCCTCTTCGTAGTGACCCTCGGGAACAGACCTCTCAGAATCGGTTAGTGTGGAGTCGAAGAGTGACATGGCACTAGATAGGTCAGCCACTATATGCTCGACTTTGTATCCCTTAGAGTGAAGGTAATCGACGTTTGCGGACGCTCGATCAAGCTCTATTACATGCTTCTGGCCGTAATCATAGGAGATACAAGTGACCTCGCCCCCTCGTGCCAGCATGCGAAGTAGCAGTGCGGTGGAGTCCATACCACCACTGAGAGCCATTACCACTCTACTCATTCAACACACATCCACTTGTGAGTTTGCAATGAGAGTCTCCAATCGGGTTCTAATCTCACTTGTTCGAAGGTAGCATGAAAGTTGAGGCCATTCCATTCGATTGTTTTCGACTCGTCATAGCAGGGCTGAAGATACAGATGTTCGAAACCGTCCTTCAAGTCATCGTACATCGACATGTCCTGTCCGAGGTATACGACCTTCAATTCATCACCTTCGCGTTGCCTAATTGCAACATCGGGGTACTCCTGATCCTTCGGGCTGACGCATATCCAGTCGAGTATTCCGTTTGGAATCGCCACAGTTCCGTTGGTCTCGATGCTGATATGGTACCCTGTTGCCCTCAGAGCCCCGCAAAGAGTTGGTAAGTCCTGCAATGCTGGTTCGCCCCCAGTCAAGATGACCCTGTCGCAGTCGAACTTGCTTACCTCATCGATGACTTGTCCCAGCGACATGTCATCCCATTCGTCGAATTCGGTGTCGCACCACGGGCACCTGAGGTTGCACCGGCCAAATCTGATGAATACCGAGGATGTACCGGTGTGATGCCCCTCTCCTTGGATGCTGTGGAATATCTCCACTATGGGGAAGATTTGATCTAGGTCCGGACCCGTGGGTAGCAGTACCATGCAATCACCTGTCAGAGTGGCTGTTGATGAGTTGCAATAGTTCCCCTCGAGCTTCCTTCTTGTCGAAGAACACACCGCGCATCGCGCTGGTGGTCATCACAGAATTCTGCTTTTTTACTCCCCGGCACTGCATGCAGTCATGAGATGCCTCTAGTATCACCGCACAACCTAGGGGTGCCAGAATGGCCTCTATGTCGTCAGCAATACCCTTAGTTACCCTTTCTTGGTTCTGCAATCGACTTGAGTGCATGTCCAACAGTCGCGCTAGTTTACTGATTCCAACTATTCTGTCAACAGGGATGTATGCAATGTGGGCCTTTCCGGAGAACGGCAGTAAATGGTGCTCGCAAACAGAGTGGAACTCGATATCTCTCAGAAGAACAATTCCATCATAACCTTCTGAGTTGAATGTGGCATCGAGTATCAATTCGGAATTCCCAGAATATCCCGAGTAGATTTCTTCAAATGATTCGATTACCCTCTGGGGAGTCCTAGCAAGCCCCTCTCGGAGCTCGCCGTTCGCAGATTCAATGTATCTGACTAGAGTATCAACAGCGACGATAGCCTGTTGCTTGTTGGGGACATCACTCATCTGGCTTCCTCCTGATCCTGCCGTGCATCTCATCAATAGCATCGAGTTGATCGAGTAGTTTCCTGCAAGCGGTCCTAACGGCATCTGCGAGAGATACGAACTTCTTGTCGTCACCAACGTGATTACGCAGATCACTTAGCAGTTCTGAAGGTATGTCGAGGCTAACTTTGGGCACATTGTTTCGGCTGAGTGACCATTGATAAATATTCGTATAGTAATACTATAGGAATACTAATGCCTATGATTCTCAATTTTTCCATCCATATCTGGATAGTTGACGCTGATTCTTCTGGCTCTATCGGCCAATTGTTCCAATTGCATCCGAATCTCATCATCGGATACGTTCTGATCAAGCAGACTGGCAATTAGCGACAGTCCCCCCTGAATGCCTCCGGCATCCAAGTAGGCATCATTCGAAATCTCACCAGAGTCTCGCAGATTCCCAAGGGTCTCGGAGAGGAACTCGACCTCGTTTGAGACGATTTGTGATGTCAACGAATCATGCGTGTGAAGGCGATTCATAGAACTCTCCATGATGCCCCGAAATAGGAGTCCTTTTTGATGCTTGTCAATTACTATGCTCTACCAACTCAACCAGAACGCCTCCAGCAGAGGATGGGTGTACGAAGGCGATCATACTCCCCGAAACCCCTCTCACGGGCTGTTCGTCTATCATCCGTACACCAGACTCCATCAGCAGCGAAATCGTAGACTCGATGTCACCGACCCTGACAGCAATCTGTTGAATCCCAATGCCCCGTTTCGAGATGAACCTCCCAATGGGGGTATCTGGTCCCAACGGCTCAAGTAGCTCTAATCTGGATGATGATCCAGATCCTTCAAGCATCTTGATTCGAACTCCCTGCTCATAATTCACGTGCTCGTCCACCGGTTTGAATCCGAGTAACTCCCAAAATCCACTAGACGCCTCAACCGACTCTGAAGCGATACCGATATGATCGACTGAAACATCGTTCATGCTACACCCCGCTCGGAGATGTCCAAACCCCGAAAACCGACTTTATTACCCCATTCACTTCGCCAATAGTTGCCCCGACTTTGACAGATTCAATCATCGGTTCCATGACATTCTCTCCTCCCGAGCACGCATCT
>CAZSPJ010000090.1:0-2048 GCA_964608795.1 uncultured Candidatus Poseidoniales archaeon
TATCACTCTCGGGCCACTTGGCCAGGATTGTGTACGCCCGCGCTCGGGCGGTGTAGTTGAACAGGGTGATATCGCAGGTGACCAACTTCCTCTCACTGTCCCACCCAATCTCATCCTCACAGAAGACCGCGTCCATGATTCGGGTGATAATCGGAGATAAATCAGGCTCCTCCCGACCCAACAATTGCGAGGACTTCTGGGAAATCTCAGGCAGGATGACGTTAATCAGCTCGAACTTCTCCTGCGCCTTTTTCCTCTGCGAACTCTTCTTGAGATGACTCCTCAGGCCTTTGCCCACATCCATCAGGGCTCTCCTGATCTCTCCTAGGACCTCCTCGTTGACAGCGACAGCCTCCTTTGCTTCGCTGGTGAACTGGACGTTGGTAGAAGCGAGGTGAATCAGGACGGCAGCGGGACCTTTGGGGATTCCTCTGCCGCCCGGCTGATCCAGACCGTAGCGCTTCCAATCGACTGACTCCACAGCCTTCGTCAGCAGGCATCCGCCCTGCTGGTACATCAGAGGCACCCGATTGGCGAAGCGCAGGATCTCGATTGGGCTGTCAGAGGCTAAATCGCCGCCAAAGACCAGCCCGACCTCAATCTGGAACGGGTTGCCCTGAGTCACCCGTGGATCTCTGGTCACAGTCGAAGCGAAGCGTGAATCTATTGCCTTTGAGAGTCCCTTCTTGATCAACAGGTCCTCGATGGGGGAGAGGCAGTCGGTAGGAGGATTCAGCAGTTTGACCTTCTGGAAGGAATCGAGCACCGCCTGAGCCTCTCCCGCCTTGATCCTGCGGGGCTGCCTGCTCTCCTCAAGCCCTGATTTCGCAAGGATCTCCCGGGCTGCCCTCATACTGACTCCGGAGAAATTGTGCCTCAGGAACGAGGTCATCTTCCTCTCCTCGGCCTCGCGGAGCATCCTCTGCAATGTACCGAGGTGGATACCGTGTGGATGGGGCTTGATCTCCTCGACCGCTCTTGGGAGGCGGTCGGTGGTGCGTGGCCAGTGACCTTCCTCTATCACTTCCCCGTCACGGTCTTTGACGGTCAGGGTGATGGTGGCGTGGGGGTTGACAATCGAAGTCATTCTGAGGTACTGGTAGACTGACTGCCTACCTCGTTGGTACTTGGCCTTCATCTCAGTCCGTATCTTCAGGCCGTGTTTGACCTCCTCTCCTGTGACCTCGTCGATCCAGACATCCCTTCTCTCACCGGACTTGATTGCCTTGTTCTTCCTAGTATCTATGCCAAGGTCGACCCAGACAGCCGAGGAATCATCCTCGACCTTTGAGACGACGCTGGCCTTCGAGCCCGTGGTGAGCTGACTGTACATCACTACCCCGGTGATTCCGATTCCCTGCTGACCGCGGGTCTGCCTGATTGCGTGGAACCTCGATCCGAGTAGGAACTTGCCGAACACATGCTCGATGGCACCTCTTGGTATGCCCGGCCCGTTGTCTTGCGATATCAACTCTATTCGGTCGCCCTCGAGTCGGTTGATCTCCACTCTGATGTCTGGGAGTATCCGCTCCTCCTCGCAGGCGTCTAGAGAATTGTCGACTGCCTCCTTGACAGCCGTGATGATGGCTCGCTGTAGTGAATCGAAGCCCAGAAAATGCTTGTTCTTCTCGAAGAATTCACTTATCGCAATCTGCTTCTGTTTCCCGGCTATTGGTTTTTCATCGCTCATTCGCAACCCTCCATCAGGTCCTCCCGATACCCGGATGGCACGGGGCCTCTTGTGGATGAAAGTCCCCGGACGAGGGGCGCTCTTAACCCTGTGCGAAGATATCCGGATGCCACGCGGTAATCTTCCCGGTGAAAGCGCTGGCCATCACAGTAAGGGGGCTTGCCAGATACAACTTTCCCGGCCCGGAGCGGCCCTGATAGTTACGGTTGATCGCTGAGATTGTGACCTGCTCCTCATCGTCGCTGATTCCGGGCCCTGCGCCTATGCAGGCACCACACCCAGGGTCAATCAGCTTGACACCAGCGCGTTCGAACATCTCGCTCCAACCGTTCCTCTCGGACAGGTCCTTCACCGTCTT
>CAZSPJ010000090.1:2148-3519 GCA_964608795.1 uncultured Candidatus Poseidoniales archaeon
TCTGCGCTTCATCAGCCAATCCACTGTGAGATCGTCGGGCTCGCATATCCCAGTCTTGGCGCTGCACTCGGTGGCCATGTTGCACAGTGTCGCCCTCTCGTCCATCGACAGACTGGCGAGCCCGGGCCCGCCGAACTCCATGCTACGGTCGAGTGTTTCTGATTCAGTGGCGTACTTCCAGAGGATGTGCAGGATGACGTCCTTGGCTGTGCATCCGGGGTCGAGGGCCCCCACCAGTTCGAAGCGAATGCTCTCCGGGACTTGGACGAAGGCGAACTGGTTGTGCACGAGATTGGCGTACTCGGTCGAGCCGACGCCGTAGGCCAGTGCGTTCGTGGCACCGCCCATGCAAGTGTGAGAATCAGTTGCTTGGATGAAGTCACCAACGTCGATGAACTCCTCTCTGGCGACTTGGTGGCAGATGCCTGGGCTGATACCGTCCTCCGCGGAGTAGTCACGGACCCCAGTGTGCTGTTGGAACACATTCTGCATGTCCCGCAGGGTCTGGATCTTCCCTGTGAAGCGGCCGAACCTTGGCACCCCGGTGGCATACAGGAGATGGTCCTCGAAGACAGCGTACTTCGCTGGGTTGGGCAGTGAGTAGTCGTCGCCGTACTCCTGCTTGAGGAATTCGTGGACCTGAGCGGTGGTGAACTCGTGCGAGTAGCCCCCGTCGACCTGCGAGAGCACAGCGTCTCCGGGCTTGACGTAGCGCGCTGCGCCGTTCTGCCCCAGCAGCTTGTTCGCGACCATTTTCTCGACCATCGTCATCGGTCGCGGTTCGGTGGTAAGCTCAGGTAGGCCAATCTCTCCATCTCTGAGTTTCTTGGCGAATGGCAGGATGCCGCCGTTCTCGATAATCAGCCTAGTCACCGGATCGTACTCTGAGGTGAACTCATCCAGTGAGATACTCTCCCCTGCCTGCAGCCTCCTCAGCATTCCGTAGTCCCCCATCAGTTGGCCGAGGTTGATGTTGTTGCGCTCGTGGATTGGCGCGAAAGACGCCGCGATGACGATTCTGATTCCCGACCAGCGCTCACACTGAGCTGCGGTCTCCCGACTAGACCCGGTGCCCTTGCGATGCCCGGAGACGATGGCCTCGAAGCCACCGTCCAGCAATGCACGAGGTTCGAACACTCTCCTTCCCTCATACACCAACCCCGCGTAAGCATTCTCGGCGATGATTCCCGGCTCGTGGTCGAAGCAGACCCAAGCCGGAGTCATGACATCGGTGTTGATGTCGTCAAGCAGATCATCGACCCCGAGATCTTCCATATGCAAATCGAGACCTTCGTAGAGCTGCTTGCGAATCAGCCCGAGATCCTTGGTGAGGAACAGGACCCTCTTGCCAGGAGTCAGGGCAATCTGTGC
>CAZSPJ010000091.1:0-3461 GCA_964608795.1 uncultured Candidatus Poseidoniales archaeon
GCCACCTGACCTACAACGAGTACCCGCTTGAGGTGGAGCGAATCGCCATCCTCGACGAACAGGGTCTCAGGACGATTGACGACTACGAGTGGATCATGGGCAACGCAGAGCACACATGGGGCGTCCTGCACTAGAGCAGCATCGGCATGCGCACCCTCCGCACCGTTCATAACGGTGGGCCCACCAAGTCTCGACCGAGGCGATGGAATGGGCGATGAGGACTTGGTGACAAGCGCAGCCCAGCATATCACACAGGGCGATTTTATGGGGGCAATGGCGCTTTTCGAGTCGCATGTCGATGCAAATCCGGATGACCCCGCAGGATACCATGGCTGGGCCGAGGCCGCCCTCTTCGAGATTCAGCAGAACGGCAATATCGATGACAGCGGCAAGGACCGCATCAACGAGGGACAGGTCGCAGCATACTTTCGCAAGGCGTCTGGCCTCGCTCCCGACAACTCCGAGTATCTAGCCGCGCACGCCAATGCGTTGCTTGAGTTCGATCGCATACCGATGGCGGTGCGCGAGTTCCAGAAGTTGCGCGACCTCGGCGCCTCGACCGATGAGGTCGATGTCTCCTTCCATCTCTATGAAGCCGCTCGCATGCTGATTGACGCAGTCGACCTCAAGACTGATTTCGATCGCAGTCACCCATTCGCGAGGCAGTACGTCCCGGTCGCCATCGAGTTCGCCCTGCTCGGCCTTGGCTTCCCATCCGCCATCGAGGCGACAGAGTACCTCGCTGAGGATTGAGAGGTGGCGGACCCTTGGACAGCGACCGCGTGATGGTCGCGCTCGGCTACCACGGCGACGCCTTCCACGGCTCCCAGGTCCAGCCCGGTATCCGAACCGTAGAGGGCGCGCTCATTCGGGCGCTTGAGCGGTTGGGCTGGTGGAGAGAGGGCTGCCTGGAGATGTCGAGCCGGACCGACGCTGGAGTCAGCGTCAGGATGAATCTGGCCCGAATCGACCTCCCATCCGAGGTAGCTGGCCCAATCGAGGAGGCAAACCTCCTGAGGGCGATGAACGACAACCTGCCCATTGGCATGGTGACGTGGAGGGCGAGGGGCATACCCGAGAAGACCCGTATCAGACACTCGACGTCGCGCCATTACCTGTATCGCACTGAGGTCATGCACGACTGGCCACGCGAGGTCGATGCCGAGGTCTTCGCCGAGGCATGCTCCCTCTTTGTGGGCGACCACGACTTCACCAACATGTGCAGGCTGGATGAGGGGAAGGACCCGATGAGGACAATCGACGAGTGCGTACCATGGCTTTCTCCCGAAGGCAGGGTGATTGGGATATCGGTGAGGTCCCGCGCCTTCCTGTGGCATCAGGTGCGCAGAATGGCCAGTGCGGTCTCCGGTGCAGCTTCAGGAAGGAACACGTTGGATGACATCCGAACCGCTCTCGACAAACCCGCCGTCACCGTCGACCTCGGTCGTTCACCTTCGGACGGACTCGTCCTGTGGTCGATAGAGAACCAGCACTCTGAGGGGATGGTTGACGACTCGCTGCCCGACACCAGTTGGTTCTCCGAGCCACCGAGAGACACCAGGGAGCACACCAGGTGGCTCGCGCTCGCCCGCCTTGAGATGGCTACGTTACTGGAGCGAGAGTGGCTGAAGCGACTCAATTGAGCCTGATGACGACCTCGTCGCCATCCTCACAGGGCAACGCCTCACGTAGGAATGAGGGTGAGATTACCTCGGCGGTCTCGGTGTGCCGCGTCAGATCAGGGATGAGGACGGCGCAAGATATCCAATCGTCTCCACCCCTGCTGATCTCGGCCTTGAATGCGGTTGCTCCGCCGAACGATCGACCCGACCGCTCGAAGCCGTGTATCCTAATCGGCGCAACTCTCTCAGATTTCTCGCCCTCTTCGAGGCCGGCTAGCACTCGTAGTCTCTTGTAGTCTGACAGATTGTCCCCATACAGGGCGATGTTGAGGGTCCCCGGCCAGGCACCAGCCCCTAAGACGCCCTTGAACTGGTTCTGGTAGTGCGGCTGCGCCATGAAGATGTGAGCCCTGCCCAGCCCACTCGACACAACCCCCTTCAGATGCACGGCCCTGCCCCGGGGAGACCGTTCATAATGTTCCTCATTGTGAATCAGAGAGCAAACTGTTGCCCCTGAACCGCGACCTGCCAGCCTAGGTCGGACAGCTCCTCGCCCTCGGGTCCCGGACCCAGCAGCGGGTTGGAGTGGTTCAGGTGGATGAAGTGGATCTCGGCATCGCCCTCGACGCGCTCCCCCAGTCTTGCTAGGGTCTCGGTCACGGTCGGGTGCGGTATCTCGGACATATCGCGCCCGGGTAGTTCGCTCGAGTCCCAGAACGAGCCATCGAGCAGGGCGATGTCGACCTCGAGGTCCGACAGCCACTGGCGGATCGAGCTCGCACCGTGCCTGCCAAGGGTCTGAGCCCAGTCGTCGTGGTCTGGCAGGAAGAGTATGGAGCGAGACGGCCCCCTGATCACCACGGCGTGGGTGTCGGCATGCTCGTCTCTGTGAGGGACGGGCACGAACTCCATTTCGAAGCCACAGCCCTCGCTTGGACCGAAGCACTCCATCGGTACTACTTCCGTGGCGCTGAATGGCCCCAGTGCCTCTCTCTTGGCTAGCGTCTCAAGAACCGATGGACTAGCGAAAAGAGATAGTCCAGAGCAGCCCATGACCTCGTCGCCAAACTGCCCTAGGCCGTCTATGTGCCCTAGGTGGACATGAGTCAGGCTGACGCTGTCGGGACGTGCAACTCCTTCTGCGCCCAGCGTCGTTGCCCACAGCCTCATCTGGTCGGGCAGTGAACGACTCGCTTCGATGAGGTGCAGACTGCCGTCGCTGCCGCGGACCCCGCACGCCACAGGGTGCCGGCGGAGTGAAGGCTCGATGTGCGCTGCCATACACCGCGCGCACGAGCAGCCCGCATGCGGCACGCCTCCGTCCTGGGCGATTCCGAGGAGGGCCAAAGCCACTTCCATCGATTCGCGATAGCGGCATCGGAAATGAAGCACTCGGATGCTGAAAACGGGTGGGCTGTTCCGATGGAGCCATGAACCTCACCGGTATTTGCGGGGCATGGCGGCCGACTTGTCGTGGATGCGCGAGCGCTACGAGCAACTGCGCTCCCAAGGCCTTGACTGGGATCCGCCCGCCTTACAATCAGCCAGCGAGCCGCGCTGTATGGTCAACGGCAGGGAGATGATTATGCTCTCGGCCAACAACTACCTCAATCTGGCGACACACCCCAAGGTCGTCGAGGCAGCCGTGGAAGCCACCCGCAAGTACGGGGCCGGCTCGGGCTCGGTGCGCGCGATAGCCGGCACCCTCGACTTACACCTCGAGGCCGAGCGCGTCTGTGCCCGCTTCAAGGAGGTCGAGGCGGTATTGATCTACTCAGCCGGCTACACCGCCAACGTCGGACTCATCCCCACTCTCGTCCGCGGCTCCGAGGACGTCAT
>CAZSPJ010000092.1:0-3452 GCA_964608795.1 uncultured Candidatus Poseidoniales archaeon
TTCATGCGCCACTCGTTCAACACCGCTGCCGGTGTCATCACCATGGCGAGTCTTGGCGCGGTGGGCTTCGCCTCACTGCTGATGGGGCAGTCGGACGCGGACGGCGGAGATTCTTCCGTACGCTTCTGGGTACCCACCGGTGCCGAGGACTCCGCTTGGTATGGCGACTTGCACCTCGAGCAGATGCAGTACCAGTCCTTCGTCGATGCCGCAGCATCCTCGGCCACTGGGATGGCGGGGGCTTCCGGGGTCTGGTCGGGTCTACCGGTCAATGTGATCTACCTGCCTCATGATGAGAACTCACAGGCCGCCCCAGAGGAGAACAAGCCTCAGTTCCAGTTCATGGACGGCTACAACGAGAGCGGTGCCTATGTGGGCTCGGGTTACGAGGTCGACGAGGAGCCTGAGTACGAGGCCCTGTCGATTCACGACAACATGATCATCATATTCTCAAGGTGCCCGCACCTGTGCTGCATCCCGGGATGGCAGCTGGTTGCGAATGACTTCACAAGCGACCAATGGAGTCCGGGTGGCGTCGATGCCGGTGGCAACAAGTTGTTCTGCATATGCCACTCCAGCAGGTACGATCCTACGGTCATTGAAAAGAACCGTAACAGGAACAGGACCAACGGCTCCGAGTTCGACTACATAGGAGTAAAGCGAACCGGTGGCCCTGCCCCGGTTGGTATGCCACTGATTCCATTTGAGGTCAACGGAGGGGTCATCGAAGCCCTTGATGACTTCAAGGACTGGTACACGTTTTGTGAGTAGGTGAGATGGTGATTCAATTCTGGTTCCTCTGGCTGTTCATCGCCATCGTCGTGGTCCTCGTAGCGTTCACGCTGCGAAAGGAGCGGGACGACATGCCGAGGACCGATATCCTGCGGGCCGTCGAGACCAGCGCAGGCAGCATGGGTCTGGCAGAGAAGGGCTTCCTCTGGGCCTTCTCCTGGCTCGATACCAGATTCAGGATTCAGGACTATTGGGGGATGAGCAAGGATGCATATCACCATATGCACAGGCAGATGCCGCTGACTCACGCCGAGAAGTACAAGTTGCGCATCATCTGGTACTGGTACCCGCTATACTGCCTTGGAGGAATCTCCTTCCTAGCCTTCATCATACTGGTCATCTCCGGGACGGTACTGGGGCTGTACTACGTGCCCGGAGGGGAAGGGACCCCGTCCCCCGCTTACCTCAGCATGGAGTTCATCATGGTCGATTTGCCGTTCGGCTACATCATGAGGTCGATACACCATTGGGGAACTCACTTCATGGTGGCATCAGTGTTCCTGCACATGTGCAGGGTGTACTTCACCGGAGCCTATCGCAATCCACGTGAGTTGAACTGGCTCATAGGGGTCGCGTTGATGTTCTTCACCATCTTCTTCGGCTACTCTGGCTACCTGCTGCCTTGGGACAGCTTGGCTTTCGGAGCCGCCACAATAGGAATCAACATGGCTGGATCGACCCCCTTGATAGGTGGGTGGATGGCCAAAGCGCTGTTCGCTGGGACCACGCTATCCGGCCAGACTGTTACTAGGATGTACTTCCTGCATGTGTTCATTCTGCCTGTTATTGTCACAGGCCTGATTCTGGCGCATCTGTTCATCGTCTGGGTGCAGGGGATTGCGGAGCCGCATTGAGGTAATTGGCATGGGAATGTTGGACAGGTTTGGGAGGATTGCTGACACTTACATCAGCGAGAGGGACCAGTTGCTCGAGGCCGACGAGGAGAGGCGTCGGGTTTTCGTCGGTCATGCCTTCTGGCCGACCGAGATTATCCGGGACAGCATCATCCTAGCAGCTATGATGGCTGTAATCTCGTTCTACTCCTGGATCATCCCCCCTCCCCTCCACAGTGCAGCCGACCCGTTCGCCCAAGCCGGCTTCGTATTCCCGGACTGGTATGTCCTGTTCTCATACGGCTATCTGAGGTGGGGAGAGTACCTTCCACAGTACATCATTCCCGCGGGGCCGATTGGGGACTTCTTTGGCACTCCTGTAATCGCTTGGAACGCCGGCTGGTGGGGCTCGGCCCTAACAGGCATCCCCGTTGGCCTGCTGGCACTGCCTCCGTTCATCATCGGAAAGAGGGAGAAGAGGGGTGTCGAAGATCCCTGGTTCGCCACTGCAGGAGCAATCTATCTGGCTCATGTGTGGTTCATCTCCGTATTCTCAATCAACATCTTCCTCGACCTCTACTCGAAGGATCTGAGAAACTACTGCTGGTCGGACTCTCACAATTACCTGTTCTGCGGCCGGCAGGCCTCCTGGACTGCTGATGTGTTCAACGCCATACCATGGGTGCTAACGGGCATCTTCGTCTTCGCCGCGATATACTTCGGTGTGCGATGGTTCGTACTGAACTCGATTGGAGCGAGACTCAATCCGATTATCGGGAGACAGATCGCAATCGGGTCCCTAGTGGCCGCCGTAATCATCTCGGCGGTCACTTGGCCAATATATGACAGCGGCTTCTGGGATTACGGAGGGCTGGGTGCGATGGACGAGATTGAGGACTTGGACTCCATGCGTGCGCAGCCCTCGGACACCCTCGTGCACCAAGGAAAGGGAAACGTCTGGGCAGATTGGGAGGACGACTGTCTGCCGTACTCCGAGACGCATGGCTTGGCAGTGTGGGATGACTTTGACTTTAATCACGACGATTCCAGCGACTGGTGTGTGATAGCGGCCGCCAATTGGGCTGATTGGGGAATCTACCAACCGACTAGGGAGTCCATCATAGACTTCGCAGGTGACAATGGGCATGCTGATAGTGGGATTGCGAGGAATGCTGGTGGCTCGGTAACCACCTACCAAGGTAATGCGGATGATTCGGTGATTGTAATATCCGATAGTAGCGCATTCGAAGTGGAGAATCTAGGAGTCTCCAGTGTTCCTGCTGATGTCGGTTGCACATTCCGGACGGTTTACTCGGATTCGGGCGAATCAGCCCGGAATGCAGGAGTTCATTCCCAGAGCATCTCGCTCACAGACTCCTCTGGAACAATCCTGTGGGAGAACGAGGGCGATGTATGCGAGACCGCTACTATCTACCTGTCAGCAGGGGCGAGCTATACGGTCAGTTTCTCGTTCACCTCCGAGGGTGTCAACGATTCCATTTCGATGGCCACAGACTTCTCCGCGGTAGCCTACCAGCCACTCCTGCTCAGTGACGGCGGCACTGCTCTAGTCAGGTCAGAGTCGTCGCTGAGTCTTGAGGAAATGACTGCGCTCTCTCTCGACAACCCCACTTATCACAAGAACCCGAAGGGGCTCGATGCCAAGTTGATTTACAGCCTGTTTATTCCCTGCCTCGGAGTGGGGGCGATTGTATTCATGGTCATGCGCAGCATGGCCCGGGGGTATGAATGGGAGATGAACAAGTGTTACGGTTGCGACCTGTGCGATGACGCCTGCCCGGTCAGACTGTTCAACGCCGGTGACAA
>CAZSPJ010000093.1:0-3428 GCA_964608795.1 uncultured Candidatus Poseidoniales archaeon
CTGGGCTGGCACGAACTGATCGCCGAGCACGAGTCTGCCGGCCAGCCGACCGACGCCATCTCCAGCGCTTTATACGACCTGCGAATCTCTCTACTTTCAATGCCCGCGCCCGGGCATACAATAGGGCAGCACTAGAACGCCGAGAAACCAAATGGAGAAATAAAAAATGGATACTGTAGTAACGACCACAGTTGAGATTGCTTCGCCAGACGGACACGATACCCTCGAGCTAACTAGGGACCAGACAATGGCCCTCGTTGAGGAGAGGGGTGACAACTGGGTCTTCGCCGGTGGTCAGATGATGCAGCCAGCACAGTTGGCTGACTCTGACTGGGCGACTGTAGGCACAGTTAGAATCGTTCCAGGTCTGGTGGGCGGTCTCTGCTGAGGTCACCACCAATACCCGCCCGTAAGACGGGCCCGGACCAACATAAACCCCCTCAGCTGCTTAGGCGGCTGGGGGGGCCCAACATCAACAGCGTAACTGACGAGGTCTCAATGACCGAAACTACCGCGAGTAGTCTTATGCAATCAATCAGCAACAATAGCCAAACCAATGCAACGCAACCGACATACACCTACAAGGTCAACGACTACGAGATAGCAGTCATCGGTGCCGGAGGAATCGGCTCCCACCTACTCTCCGCACTTGTCCCCGCTCTTCATAGAGGCGAGCTACTTGAGTCGACAGAGGTAATCACAATTAGAATCTATGACTCAGACAAGGTCTCCAAGGAGAACCTGGCCCACCAAAGATTCACGCCAGACGACGTGGGCAAGCACAAGGTTACGGCCATAGTCGAGAGCATGATCCCCTTCACTAGCGATAGACTTCAACTGGTGGCCTGTCCGTGGGATGTTAGAGAAGACTCGGACATGAATCCAGCCGACCTCACTGTGGTAGCAGTAGATTCGGCGATCGCTCGCAGAGTGGTTCACTCCAGCGACACCATCTTCCTCGACCTAAGGTGCCTCGGCGACGGCTACGTCGCCTTCGACTCCTCGGTAGACCCGGACTTCGTCAGCAAGATGACGCCTGACCAGCCGGCACGCTCGTGCCAACACGAGGACGCAATCAGCTCTGGCAACATAGAGTTCGGATTCCTCCTAGCCGCCTCTCACGGCGCTCAGTGGGTGCTCCAGAGCCTTAGGTGGATGGTCGGACAGACTCTGGCCATGACGCCTTACCCACAGTCGGCCAATCTAACCTTCGGAACCTTGGGGAGACTCCCCGAGGCCGAGGACAAGATCGAGCCGAAAGGCTGCGACGAGCCCAAGATTCACCCCCCCAGTCTAGTTGACTCCTGTCTCAGCACCGGCGACTACGACTGCGGGGTCATACGAGAGCACATTGCCGGCTTGACCGAGGCTGGTAGATGGCAGCAGATATGGGAAATTGGCAATCGATTGCTTCGAGAGGTGAGCGTCCTAATAGACGCTGAGGGCAAGTACTACGTCGACATCGGAACCTCTGGCGAGGTCAAGATGTCGCCCCCAATCGGTGCAAAGGTTCCATTCAAGCTGTGGCTCCATACCCACCCTCAAGACGCGTACTGGTCAAGTACGGATCGAGACACGATTGCCTCATACACATCCTTGTTGGAACGAGCAGTCGTCCTCGGCCACGACCACTACAAGCAGACGGTGTTCTCGGATTCTCCCGAATCGTCTCTGGAAGAGGACGGGCCACTCTCGTCATGGACTTCGGAACCTACAGTGCTGTACAAGGACAAGCCAGGACACGAGAGCAGCCGACGCCGACCCCGACGCCGGTCTAGTAGCCGCCGCCGACGCGGACGCGGAAGCATAGGCAAGGAGGAAGAAGAATGAGTCAGATCGACAGATTCGAGGCTAAGGCCAGATTAGAGAACCTGTTCACCGAGTCCAAGGCCAACAACGAGGGTGCCGGTATCCCGGAGGTGGTCGAAGCCGTACTCGGCGACGACGCCGACGAGGAGATTGTCGAGCTGGTGTTGATGGCCATGGAGGACTCTGGTGAGATCAGCAGCGAGGAGATTCTCGATGGAATCCTGAAGCTCCACGAGTGGCGACTAAACCAGACTTGATGCAGTCGATTCCAAGGGTCGGTATCGCTCGAGAAACTGCCCAGAACTATCTCCCTTCGCGACTTGATTACACCACTCTTATAGTCCCGAATCTCCCGGGTCGGATTCCCTGCGAAGACGACCTCAGAAATGGGATTCATTTAGCAGGAAAAAGAGGCAATAATATGACCAAAGATACTAGTGAAAACAAGACCAATAATACTGACGAATGCCCCGAATGCGGCTCTAATGAGACTGAATCGGGAAATACCCACGAACACTGCTCTGACTGCGGCATTCAGAGAGATTCGCTGGAGCTCGACCCGGGCTTCGTGCCGACCAATCCGAATCCGGTAGTCGGTGCCAACGAGGGTCTTGGAGGGGTCATCGGCCCAACCAACGACAACTTCTACAGGAGGCTTGACCGACTGCATCGACGAGCCACGCACGATGAACCCGGCTTCACTGACGGAATCGTACGTGAGCTCAGGGATTCAGCGGTTGGACGGATTGACTTCGCAGCCGCTTGTGACATCATCGAAGCGGCTGACGCCAAGGAGAGCCTAGGTAGGAAGCGTCACTCCATGAGGGGCAAACCAGGCACCTCGAGTGACGATGACAGGCAGTACCGGCAGAGGATCTATGCAGCCGCCGCGCTAATCCTATTGTTCCAGTACCGCAGGCAGGAGACCAGAGTCCATTCGCTTATCGGAGAGTGGGGTCTCAACAAGAACGACCTGCTCAAGGCCAAGAAGATGCTATGGGTCCTCGTTCGAAGCGAGCTCTCGTGGCTGACCAACGCCAATGAGGATGATGTCAGGGCCAGAGCCCACGACATTGCTCTACGACTGACTGTCTACCGCGACCACTTGGTTGCATTGGAAGGTCGAGTCACAGCGTTCGCCGTCCACGGGACCGCAATCGGGATTGCCAGGCAGATGGGCGAGCCTGTCACTGAGGGAGACGTGCAAATCCATGCTGACAACTCCGAGCCTTCTACCGAGTGGCCACCAGGGGCTGTGGCAGGACGTGCCTTCTTCGAGGCGATGATGCAGCATGGCCTGCCAATCGAGTGCATAAGGGAGCTACACACCGCCGCCCACTTCTACAATCTAGACTCCTTCGTGGAACGACTAAGTTCGCAGCACAGGGACGATGTCGAGGAAGAGGCCTAGCCGAGCCGTTCGTTGGTGCCGGGCAGCAGAGCTCCTATCCCCGGGTTGTTTCTCTCGTAGAAGGACCAAGCCGGGTTGGCCACCAACCTGACACGCTCGTTGACGGTCAGCACTGGTTCGATTATCTCAGCGAAACCCTCGACCAGATCACCTAGATTCTGGGGTCCCGTACCTGTTCTGATGTAGATTCTCTGGTAGCCGCGCACAT
>CAZSPJ010000094.1:0-3421 GCA_964608795.1 uncultured Candidatus Poseidoniales archaeon
ATCAACTTCTTCCTCGCAGGCACCCAAGATGCAACCGACTCATTCCTACAGAACCTTGAGTCCGACGAGCGCTTGGCAGGCATCCCGGTCAAGGTCAGCAATACCGACTACCAGCCATTCCGTAGGATGCTCGTGAAGCGCAAGCAGGAGATAATTGCGCTCGGAAGGGATGACATCAGGCCAGCAGAGTTCACCGGTCCGCACATATCGCCCACGGAGTTCAAGCAGATGCTTGACGAGGGCGAGGATATCGTGGTGCTCGACACTCGCAACGACTACGAGACCAGAGTCGGAATGTTCGACGACGCGGTCGAGCTTGACATCCCTTCATTCCGAGAGTTCCCGGATGCGATTGAAACGCTACCCGATGAATACAGGTCGAAGACCGTGGTGATGTACTGCACCGGTGGGATCCGTTGCGAGAAGGCCTCCGCTGTGATGCTGAAGGCCGGCTTTGAGGACGTAAGGCAGTTGGAGGGGGGGATCCTCGGGTACTTCGACGAGTGCGGAGGCACGCACTGGAGCGGTGACTGCTTCGTGTTCGACCAGAGGGTCGCTCTCGACCACCAACTAGAGGAAACCGAGGTCGAGATGTGCTTCAGATGCCGAGAGCCACTCTCAGTCGAGGAGCAGAAGTCAGAGCGGTACGTGGTCAACCAGCACTGCCCGTACTGCTTCGAGAATGGCTGCTAGACTCGACGATTCTGCGACTCGAGCATCTCGCTGGCTGTCCCTAGGGCCTTGTGACAAGAGTCGATGTCGCCCTGCTCCAAAGCGCTAGATGCTTCAGACACCGCCTTCTCAGCAGCCATCCTGCCCGGGTCCGCTGGACCTATTCCGGCAGAGTCGAGTCTACGACGCAGGGCCGTCCACTCCTCGTCGACGAAGCGAACGAGTTCTGCCGCCTCTGACACCTTGTGCTCATGGGACTGCAGGTCCGAGGTCAGCAGGCCCATCGCCTGTGCGGCGTCCTGCCACTCTCCGGTGTCTGCCATCGCTGTGACCTGTTCGAGCCTAGCCTCCCACTCGGACTTCGCCCCGGCTGGAAACCTAGCCTCAATCTGCTTCCTCTGACGCATAGCCCGCTGCACCTCCTGCATCGCGTCCGAGGTCGCGCGCACGTCCCTCAGAACACTGTCAGCCAAACCTTTCGCAAGGGCGGAATCGCCCGATTTCATGGCCTTGCGAGCCTGTTCAAGCCTATCCTTCGTGACTATCCGGATGTCGTCCTCGGCCGCCGACACGGCGTGCTCGGCGTCGCTCAGAGACTTGATTGCGGCCTCCTCGGAGGAACCTAGACTCTCGAGGTGCTCAGGGATCGATGAAGCGATGTGTAGGGCCTCCTGGGGCTCCTCCGCCTGCAGCGCCTCCTCGGCCTCTCTGAGGATGTCTCGCACTGCATCGACCTGATGCCCGGTGTGGCCCCCGATGGCAGCCACTGACTCGGCGATCGCGTCTACTGCCTTCTGCCAGTGCTCCTCGATTATCGCAGCCTTCTGCTTGGCGCGTCGGTACAACATCTCGGCCTCGCGGGGCGAGCCCAGCTCGGCCTCCCTGTCACCCGTCTCGAAGGCCTTCCTCGGGCCTAGAGCGTCAAGGGTGACCTCCTCGGCTCGCTTCACGGCCTCGAGAGCGTCGGAGCGGATGGCATCGAGATCGACTGCGACTGCCTGTGTCCGCTCCACCTCAATCTCGGCCTGCGCAATCAGTTCCATCCCCCTCGCAGGGTCCTTCCAACCCTCCTCTCCGGCCGTCTTGAGTAGCGAGGCCGACTGCTCGAGGCCCGACCCTCCTTCTCGGAGGGCGAGGATTCTCGTCTCTGCCTGCTCAAGCCTGCTGGCGAACTCGGCTCTGGCCTCGTGGTCGTCGTCCTTTTCCCTGAGATCAGGAACCATCGTCACAAGCGATGCCCCAATAACGACTGCCCACAGAATCGCATCACTGCTCATCGAAACCAATAAGGCGATGGCGATGGCGAGTCCGGCGATGCTCGTCAGCCCCCTCCATCTGCGAGTCTTGAGGTTACCACCGAGCAGATGGCTCGTGAAGCGCCATAGGAAGGCGGCTATCGCCGCCAGTATCAGCGATGCGATCATCGCGTCTTCGGGCCCGTAGTGAATCCCGGCGAAGGCGAGTACGCTGGGCCATGCGATGTTTGCAGATGCACCCAGTCTCGAGCGTTCGACAGGCCCGTAGTCTATCAAATCAGGGAGGAGCAGGGCCGAGGCGAACAGCACCAGAACGGGACCGACCATCGGAAGCATCTCAGCTCCGCCGGTGACTGCGGGGAGAAGCCACCATCCCCCTCCGCCAATCAGCACGAGAGTGCATAGAAGCGCGAGTCTCTCGACCCTGAGCCTGTGGGCCAGAACGGCCTTCTCGGGGTAGTCAGGGAGCAGGACCATGTTGCCTCGCCCCGAGTCGGGGGTCAAGAGGTGTGCGGATAACTGAGCGACGCTCAGGGCCTCTGTGATTCCGGACCCCAGGTGCGGTGGGCGAGCCACGCGAACAGCATCAGCACGCTCAGCACGCCCAGCAGGACCTGTGTCGGCATCTGCCACTGAGATACGACGACGTAGTCGTTTTCGATTACAATCACGCCGTCGCTCACCGCGCTGTCACTGGACCACTCAAACCTGAGGTCTATCGGGCCGGTGCCGGTCAGACTTAGGATCAGTTCGGCGCTGAAGACGCCTGGTCCGGACGGTTGCGCCGCGCTAACCATCACCTCTTCGGAGCAGACATCGCCCGAGCACAGTACCCCCGAGCCGATGTCGGCTCCGGTGTTCTCCATCGTGACGATGATGTTGACCGAGTCTCCCTCGACGAGGTCGCCAATCACATGGTAATCCAGAATCGAAGGGGAGACGCCGAAAGCAGGGGAGACGGCCAGGCCGAAGGAGATCTGCTCCATGTTGCCGGTGGAGTCCCATGCTAGGATGTGGATGAGGTAGACCCCTGGCTCGTAGAGCGGCAGTAGCAGCTTCTCAATCTCGCTCCAGAGGGCCGTCTCGGCAATCGTCTGCCCTTCCAACCTGACTTCCCAGGACACGTCGTCGATTGCGTCGAGGTCGTCGAAGGACTCGCTCAGGGAGAGTACTATGTCCTCGCCCGCACGTGCGGGCGACTCGGGTGATACCGGAGTGCCGTTGGAAATGATGTTGGGGATTATCGTCGGACCGGACCCGTCGGAGATGATGATTGTCCACTCACGCGTGACGGTGTTAGAGGCGTCGTCTGTGACAGTGAGGGAGAGGTTGTACTCGCTGGGTTCCTTGGCCTGATGACGTTCGGTCAAGTTGAGGTGCATCCCGTTGACCTGCTCACCTTGGAAAAAGCGATCCATGAACTCAAGGTAGTCGACACCCGTGTGCCTCCATCCCGCGGTCTTGTCGGAGGTGACCTCGATGCTGACTGGCAG
>CAZSPJ010000095.1:0-3354 GCA_964608795.1 uncultured Candidatus Poseidoniales archaeon
ATAGAGTGGTACAACAAGGGACTGAACATGCTGGCTGAGGAGAATGGAATGGAAGCACTGAACTGCTTCGAGAGAGCGATTGGCGGAGCCCCCAGAGATGAACGGGAGTTGCGTATAAGGGCTCAGAACGGCAGGGGGCACGCACTATACCAATTGGCTAGGTACCCCGAGAGTATACAGGCGTACCATGCAGCCATATCGATGGATCCGGCTGGGGTCACAGGGAGGTCCTTGTACAACATGGGATCCTCATATGCTGCCGTCGAGTTGTACTCTGATGCCATCAAGTGCTTCAAACAGGCTCTTGGCAGGGGTCTTGATGTCGAGGATGCGACTGTTTGCAAGACTCAGATTAACCGCTGCAGGCTCTTGCACAAAGAACAGCAGAAGCGTCAGCGTCAGGCTATCTGACGCGACTGCCTCCTCCAGAATCTCATCTTACTCCCAGAGGGTACTACGCTGACACAGATTGATTTGCTGGTCGGAGTATTGCTCCTCTCGGCTACACTGCCAAGTGGTATCAGAGAGTTGGCCTCTGGGAAGTACGTCGCTACATTGCCCCGAGGGATGTCGTACTGCACCACTCGCCACAACTCTGAGCCCCTAGTGGTGCCATCGAAGTGGGAAGTGATGTCCACCATGCTTCCTTGAGAGATTCCTGCATCCTGCATGTCTTCGCCATTCATCAGGATGACTCTGCGGGCGTCCTTTATTCCACGATAACGGTCATCCAAGCCGTAGACGGTGGTGTTGTACTGATCATGAGACCTGATTGTCATCATGATGAATTGCCCTGGTGGGGCGAAGGCACATGTTATCGGATGCACCCTGAAGTTGGCCCTTCCTGTATCGGTGTTGAAGGTCCTGCCATCCCGAGGCGGGTTCGGGAGGTAGAAACCGGCTTCCTGTTTGATACGGTCATTATACGACTCGAAACCTGGCACGGTCGACTCGATGAGATCCCTAATCAGGTCATAGTCCTCGGAGAATCCGTCCCACTGAATTCCAGAGTTACTGAGTCGGGCTTCCAGGGCGGCGGCAATACCCACCACGATGGCAGGCTCGGATCGAAGTGCCTTGGAAGCTGGCTTGGCCGAACCAGTGGAGGAATGAACTACCCCCATCGAGTTCTCCACGGATACCGACTGAGGGCCCTTAGAAGACACATCCCTTTCTGACCTGCCTAGGCACGGCAGTATCAATGCGGTTCGTCCGGTGACCAGATGAGAGCGGTTTGGCTTGGTGGAGACCTGTGCGGTCAGGTTGCATTGCTTGATGGCCATGGAAGTGGCCTCAGTGTCGGACATGGCGGAAACGAAATTACCCCCCATAGATAGGAAGACATTGGCCTTGCCGTCATTCATTGCCATCACTGAATTCACCGCATCAAGACCTGGATGGATAGGGGGTTCGATACCGATGGTATTGTGAATAGAATTTAGGAATCCAGCGGGGGGATTGTGGTTGATTCCTACTGTGCGATCTCCCTGGACGTTAGAATGCCCCCTCACAGGGCACACCCCGGCACCGGGCCTGCCTATGTGGCCACCCAGCAACAGTACGTTCATGATCTCCTGAATAGTCGCTACTGAATTGCGATGCTGCGTCAGACCCATTGCCCAGCAAACAATGGTGGACTTCGATTCTCGCATCGCTCTGCCTAGTTTCTCGATCTCCAAGCGTGGCACTCCTGCAGTGTCTGAAATACTCGCCCAACTCGTACCCCTCACTGCCTTCCTGTACTCATCGAATCCGTGAGTGTGTTCCTCGATGAAATCCCTGTCAGCCCCGGCACCCGAGAGAATAGTCTTCGCCAGGCCCCTGAAGAGCGCCAAGTCACCGTTCACCGCCACGGGAACGTGCATGTCTGCGATCGATGTGCCGGAGCCGAGGATTTCCAACAGGTCCTGCGGGTGCTTGAACCGCCTCATTCCAGTCTCCAGCAGCGGATTGATGCTTACAACGGAGGCTCCGACTCGCTTGGCGTCTCTGAGAGCGGTAAGCATGCGCGGGTGATTAGTACCGGGATTCTGCCCCACAACAAGAATCAGATCAGCCTTGGTGAAGTCGTTCAACGTGACTGTTCCCTTGCCTATCCCTATCGAGTCACCCAGAGCGACGCTGGATGACTCATGGCACATATTTGAGCAATCAGGAAGGTTGTTGGTACCCAATCTCCTAGCGAGCAGTTGCCATAGGAAGGCAGCCTCGTTACTGGTTCTGCCAGAGGTGTAGAATATCGCTTGGTCGGGATTATCCAGCGATGCAAGCTCTTCAGCGATAATATCGAAAGCGGCTTCCCACGCGATCTCCTCGTAATTGTCCGAATCAGGCCGCAGTACCATCGGGTGTGTTAGCCTGCCTTGTGAATTCAGCCATCGGTCTGACTTACGAGAAAGTTGTGATACCGTCCACCGGGACCAGAATTCGGGACCTGCGCGCTTCCTAGTTCCCTCATCAGCGACTGCTTTCGCACCGTTCTCACAGAATTCGAATGATGTACGATGGTCGTCCGGGTCTGGCCAAGCGCATCCAGGGCAGTCGAAGCCATTGAAACGATTTACCTTAGACAGATTGGAGAGGGATTTCACTGCGCCCATACGACTGAATCCGTGAGACATAGTGGATATCACCGCCGGAATCCCAGCAGCCACCTGTTTTGGCGGAGACAGTTTCGGCAATCTCTCCTTCATCGGAGTAAGGTGTTCGACCTCCCTGCTCACGTTACCCGGAAGGAGGTTGCTTACATCAGGGTCACCCTAGGACATCGACTATCTAGGGCATCTCCACCCTGCCGCTACCGCTAAACACAGTCATCCTGTTTTCCCCTGCGAAGGAGATCAGCGTCATTCCATGCTCATTGGCCATATCTACCGCTAGGCTGCTAGGGGCACCCACTGAGACGAATATTGGGAACCCAGCTCGCAACGCCTTCTGCACGAGTTCAAACGAAGCCCTACCTGATACCACTACCATCTCCTCCGAAATCGGAATCTGCCCTAATTTGAGGGCATTTCCGATGAGCTTGTCCATGGCATTGTGGCGACCGATGTCCTCACAGGCATCGATGATCACCCCCTCCGAAAGTACTCTGGCACAGGCGTGAGTCCCCCCTGTGAGCTCGAATATCCCCTGATGCGATCTGAGGCTCGCTACAGCGTTGGAGACATCCTTCAGATCGACATTGAAGGATTCACTTAGAGGGGGGCCGTGGATATGTAGTAGATTCGATATCGAATCCTTTCCGCATATGCCGCATGATGAGGTGATTGTCGACTTCCTGGCATGCTCATTGGGTTCGAAAGCCACCCCGGGAGTCAAATGCACCGTAATGGAGTCGTCCGTTGCATCCAC
>CAZSPJ010000096.1:0-3346 GCA_964608795.1 uncultured Candidatus Poseidoniales archaeon
CCACTCGGTTATGAGCCGAGCGCTCTAACCAACTGAGCTACGGGTCCCTGCATCTCTCGCAGCGCTTTGTGAAATGAACCTTGTCTTCGCGCCGCGGGATGGGGAATCGACGCCGAGCGCTCTCAACCTTGAAGCACGAGGCCCGCCCGTGGGGACTCATGGCGAAGCTATGGGTGATGTTTTTCACATCGCTTCTACTTGTCTCGGCGATGAACTTCTACGCCGTGATAAGAGAACCGGACATGATAGAGATAGACGAGATACGGAACTACCCCCGTGAGACCGTGAAGATAGAGGGCGTGCTGACGAGTTACGTGCGCGACCCGTACGGAGAGGGAGCAGACAGGATAGACCTGCAGGTCCAGGAGATTGGCGGGCACTCTGTTGCGAAGGTCCGCTGGAACGTTGACTGGACCAACGAGGTACCTCCGATTGGAACCGTGGTCACCGTCGAGGGCGAGGTCTCGGAGTGGAATGGAAGAATATGGTTGCAGTCCAATGGCTACGGCGCCATCGTCACTAGGGATCAGACAATAGAGTTCACCGAGACCAAACTGGTCGAGGTCGGACGGGATCCACAATCCTATGCCAATCAGTCGATTACCCTAGACGGCTGGCTCAGCGAGTCCCTCGCTCCCGATGTAACATACCACTCGCTATATGTGATGGATAACCAAGTCTACGGCGGAGCAGACCACTTGCTGTACATGCAGGTCGAAGGTCGAGTCATGGAGTGGGTAGAGGCCGGCAGCCACGTCGTCGTCAACGGCTGGCTGCAGTTCGACGAGCGCTCCTATCGCTGGAGGCTACTAGTACAGGCCACCGAGGTCGAGGTTCTGTCACAGGGCGAGACTCTCTACCTCAACTGGGAGGTCGAGCCGTACACCCTGACCTACGAGGTCGGAAAGCTGGTGGTCATCGACGGCACCGTGACCAGAGATGGCGACGAATGGTGGATTGAGGGCGATGCGCCCACTGACCGGCTCTGCATGCTGCCATCTCCAGAGGATCTGGTGAGTGATATAGTCGGACAGACGGGGGACTGGGGTGGTAGGCTCGCATGGTCCACTGACGAGGCCGAGGTCTGCCTTGACAGGGGCTATGTCGAGGCGCTGCAACACCCAGCTGGCCAGTTCGGCGACGACATCACGGCGATGAAGGAGGTCGTCGAGGATCCGTTCGCCTACGTCGGCAGCAGCTACCAGTTCGAGGGCTGGATTACCGATCCGATTTCCCCTGACTATGACAAGGGATACGTCGGTGACGGACCCGGCTACTATGACAGGGACACCAAACTCAGGATAGAGTTCGTGGGCGAGCACGCGGAGTGGATTGAGGCGGATCAGGCAATCCGGTTCAACGCGACGGTGCTGTGGTCGGAGTCAGAGGGCAGGCTGGTCCTAGAAGCACGCTCCTGGCTGCTTGGCGAAGCGCCTGCTCCATCGGTGCTCAACTGGGGCGATGGCTACAACTCGTGGAAATGGGACCTCGGAAAACTGGTGCAGATAACCGGTGAGGCGGTAATGGACGAGGGCGGTGCCCAGTGGATCTCGCGCTCCGGTTCGGAAGAGCGGGTCTGCCTGCTCGGTGACGGCACCGAAGCCAGCCAGCAGGAGCAGATTGGCGAGCCCATCGAATGGACGGGTCGGCTGACCATGACCGAGGACTCTGTCGGTAACTCCGCCCAGTTCTGCATCGACATCCGCTGAGGTGATTCAATGGACCCAGTGGTGCTCGACTTCGGATGGCTGATTGCCTCCTACCTGTTCGGCATCATGCTGGGTTGCCTGACCGGGCTGATTCCCGGGTTCCACGTCAACAACGTTGCTCTGATAGCACTGAGTCTCTCGCCGGTGGCAGTCGCCATCGGAATCCCCCTAGACGCTGTTGCTGGCATCATCGTCGCCTGCGGCACCGTACACACCTTCCTGAACTACATCCCTAGCGCTCTGGTCGGCGCCCCAGACGACAACATGGCGCTCGCCCTGCTGCCCGGACACCGTATGCTGATCTCGGGCCAAGCCGCGCAGGGAGTGGCCTACTCAGCGCGCGGCTCGCAGATGGGAATGCTGATGTCGATACCTCTGCTGATAGTGGCGAGGCTGCTTTTCGGGGAGGACCCTGGTCTGGGCCTCTACGAGTCCAGCCGCGATGTCCTGCCGTGGCTGCTTCTGATTATCTCGGCATTCCTAATCATGACCGAGACGACTCGGTTGCCATGGCCCGAATGGAGTCAACGCCTGACCAGCAGGCTGGTCTTGCGACTGCCTCGCAAGATTGAGTTCAACATCCCATTGGGGAAGTTCAACATCCACCGCAAATGGGAGAATCTCGACCTGAGGCTCGGCAGTAGTTCTAGGACAGCGGGGATGCTCGCTGCGACCTTCTTCTTCCTGCTCACTGGGTTCTACGGCTGGGCGGTGTTCGAATTACCAGGGCGTTCACCAATCGGGATGCCATCAGCGACCCTGTTGTTCCCGGGTCTGGCCGGGTTGTTCGGGATAGCCAACCTAATCGACATCTACGTCACGACTTCAGAAATCCCACCTCAGGAGGCCAACTGGGAGATGCCTCCGATGAGGCCCCTCGCGATTCCGACTTTCCTGTCTGCCATCGTCTCATCGGTGATGGCCATCCTGCCCGGGATGACTGCCGCACAAGCCACTGTTGTCGTCATGAGCATGCGCAACCTGTGGGGCAGGCTGACCGACCCGGACTACATCCCTGCTGACTTCGAACACGGCATCCAGCCTGGCTTCACGCCGAAGGCATCGCCCCTCGATATCGACGACCTCGACGAGCTCTCGGACGAGGAGAGGGAGATCTTCGAGGAGACGCTGGTCGAAGCCGGAGTCAGCCCCGACCTCGACTTGGGGGCCCAGAGCCAGCAGCAGGACCTCGAGGTCATCGCCGTTTTGTCCTCGGTCAACACCGCGGTCACGGTGATGGTCCTCGGTTTCCTGTACATGGTCGGCAGGCCGCGCTCGGGGGCCGCGCTCGCTCTCAACATGATGTACCCCATCGACATGTGGAACGGCGTTGAGCCCCCAGCTGATTTCATCAGGCTGTTGGGCATCACGATTGCCTCCGGGCTGTTCGCCGTTCCGGTGATGATTAAGGTCGGCAAGGGGATGCTGAAGATGCACGAGATCGTCCCACTGAGGACACTAGTGTTCACTGTCACCGGATTCATCTCGATACTTGTCTGGCTGTCCACAGGATGGATAGGCCTAGGAGTCCTGATTATCGGCACCGCGATGGGGCTGATGCCACCCCGGATAGGCATCCGGCGCAGCCACGCGATGGGGATTATCCTAGTCCCGATAATGATGTACACATTCGCGCG
>CAZSPJ010000097.1:0-3257 GCA_964608795.1 uncultured Candidatus Poseidoniales archaeon
CTCCCGAGTCGAGCGACCGCAACCTGCCTTTGAACCTCTCCCTCGTGCGCGCGGGACGCGCGTCGTGCGGTCCTTAGGACCGCAGTGGTGCGTTTCCTCCAACCGCTTCAGGCATCACGATACTCGTTGAGGAGCGCCTTGCTACCTCTGCCGAATGGAACTGCGAAAGCAACCCTCTTCAGAAGCGCATTGATATCCGATCTGGTGATCTTGACTCTACTGCTCTCATCAAGCACGTTACTCTCTCTCAGGAGTTTCAGAGTACGCTGCCCGATAAGCACGGGCAGCATGCAGGATCCACGAAGTCGAAACTGGCTGTGAGGAAGCATTCCGATGTAACTCACGGCTGCATCGAGATGGGACTCGGCTACGTCGATGTAAGAGTCGAATAGCGGCCTGAAACGCCCCATGTTGCCCTTGTCTAGAAGGTCGTAGGAATCCAAGCCATGAGCCGACAGTGAACTGCTTGGAATGTAGCAGCGTCCCATCCGTAAGTCTACAGGAATATCGCGTAGGATGTTAATCAGCTGCAGGGCCTTGCCGAAGCGAATGCCCTTCTCGAAAAGATTCGCCTCGGTCTCGGCATCAGCATCGAACAGGTGACCTAGGGCCATCCTAGTCCAGAACTCCCCGACGCTACCTGCGACCCTGTATGCATAGTCGTCCAGTTCATCATCGTCTTCCAGAGCGACAATCTGCCCCTCTGATGCAGTGGAGAAGCGCTGCAGGTCGAGGCTCTGTCCTCCGACTATGATGTCGAGACAGCGACGGATGTGGAGTTGATCCGAATCATCGAACTGGCCGATGCATGACTCCGTGGCGGCAACGCTCTCCAGCAACCTCCTCTCGGAACCAATCCTCTGCAACCGTGCTAACTCAGAGAGGTCTGGGGGCGTGTCCGTGCGACCCTGTGCGTACTCGTTATACTGCTCCAGCGCTGCGAGTCTGTCCTCTATGGAGCCGCGCTCTGAGTCTGCTATGGTGTCCGAGGTTCGGGCCAGAAGGTAGAGCAGACCGACTTGTGAGCGGACGCCTGAAGGCAACTCCTTGAGACTGAGGTAGAATGAGCGCGAAGTACCCTCTAGTATTGCATCCAGCTCTGGGTTCAGCAATTCGGCCATGGCTCTCCCTCGGTTCGACTCAGCCAACCCCTCATCTAAGACTCTCGCAGTCCTGCCTCGATGAGCACCTCGAGCAGGACCTCCCCTATCGCCGAGGGGTCTCGGGCGACGTGGATGCCGGCTGCTTCGAAGGCTGCGAACTTCTCCTCGGCGGTTCCCTTGCCGCCCGAGATGATGGCCCCCGCGTGCCCCATCCTCTTGCCCGGGGGCGCGGTGGCACCTGCGACGAAGCCCACTATGGGCTTGCTGAAGTTTTCCGCAGCCCACGCGGCCGCATCCTCCTCGGCGGTGCCGCCGATCTCACCGATCAGCACCACTGCCTCGGTGTCTGGATCCTCCTCAAAGGCAGCTAGGCAGTCGATGAAGCCAGTCCCGCTGACCGGGTCACCGCCGATGCCGATGCAAGTGGTCTGGCCCTCGCCCACACTCATAGTCTGCGCCACAGCCTCGTAGGTCAGTGTGCCAGACTTGGAGATGACCCCAATCCTTCCCTTGGCATGGATGTAGCCCGGCATGATGCCGACCTTGCAACCACCATGCTCCCCGGGAGTGATGATGCCCGGGCAGTTCGGGCCAATCAGCCGCACTCCGGGCTTGTCGGCGAGGTGGCCTATCGAGCGCACCATGTCCAGAGTGGGAATGCCCTCGGTGATGCAGACGATTAGACCGCTCCCGTTGATATCGTGAAAGGCTTCGGCGGCCTCGATTATGGCTGAGGCAGCGAACCTCGCAGGCACGTAGATTACGCTGACGTCCGCGCCGGTATCCAAGACCGCCTCAGCCATGTTGTCGTAGACGGAGACTGAGCGTCCGGGCAGGTCCACCTTCTGACCCCCCTTGCCGGGGGTGACTCCGCCGACGATGTCGGTGCCGTACTCGACCATCCGAGTGGCGTGGAATGTTCCTTGGCTGCCAGTGATTCCCTGCACGAGCACCTTACTGCCCTCGTGGACCCAGATACTCATCAGCTTCCACCTCCGATTGCCCCGACAATGGCCTCTGCACCCTCGGCCAGCGTGCTTGTCGTGATGACAGCCAAGTCGCTAGACTCGAGGACCTCTTTGCCCTCCTTGTGATTGGTCCCTGAGAATCTGACCACCAGAGGGACCTCGAGACCAATCTCCCTAGAGGCGTCTATGATGCTGCGAGCGACCATGTCGCAGCGGATGATGCCACCGAAGATGTTGACGAGGATACCCTCGACGTTCTCATCCTCGAGGATGATGCCGAAGGCGGTGGTAATGGACTCCTTGTTGGCCCCTCCGCCGATGTCTAGGAAGTTCGCCGGTTCGCCGCCGTACAGTTTGATGACGTCCATCGAGGCCATCGCGAGACCGGCGCCGTTGACTAGGCAGCCGATATTGCCGTCAAGCTTGACGTAGGACAGGCCCGACTTCTTCGCCCTGACCTCGACCTCCTCCTCCTCGGAGAGGTCGCGCAACTCGGTTCTCGAAGGGTGCCTGTACGATGCGTTGTCGTCGAAGCTGACCTTTGCATCCAGAGCGACCATGGTGCCGCCCTCGGTCCTGACGAGCGGGTTAATCTCAATCATGGAGCAGTCCCGCTCGACGAACATATCCGCCAGTTGACCAATCATCTCGACGAAGGAGTTGTGCGCCGAGCCTGTGAGTCCGAGTGAGTCGGCCAGCGCCGCCTTCTGATCATCCTGCAGACCCTCTAGAGGGTTCACCCAGATTTTGTGGATGGCCTCAGGAGTGTTCTCTGCCACCTCCTCGATATCCATTCCGCCCTCGGTCGATGCCATAATCAGAACTGAGTCGGCCTCGCGGTCGACCAATAGGGCGAGGTAGTATTCGTGGGCGATGGCGCAGCCGGCCTCGATGTACAGGTTTCTGACCTTCTTGCCGGCGGGACCGGTCTGCTTGGTTACCAGTTTGTGCCCGAGGATGTTTGAGGCGTAGTTCTCGACCTCCTCGCGTGAAAACGCAATCTTCACACCACCCTCCATCACTAACTCGCCAGTGTCAGGGGCGTACAGGCTACCCTTGCCCCTACCACCGGCGTGAATCTGACTCTTGACCGCGACCACCTCGGAGCCCAGCGAGTCATAGGCTGCGAGAGCCTGCTCGACGCTGGTGCAGTGGACGCCGTCCTGAACTGCGATACCCGACTCCC
>CAZSPJ010000098.1:0-3225 GCA_964608795.1 uncultured Candidatus Poseidoniales archaeon
CTGTTGATTGGGAACCATGCATTATCCATCATTGGGTTCCAAGAGCCATTTTCCTTGACTGGCAACCAGTCGTATTTGTTCTGAATCCAGCCGTTTTCCTGAGCCTTTGAGAAGAATCCCTTCAGAGCTTTGAACTGCAGAGCCAGACCGAGCACGAAGAATGTCGGGATGGCGAGAATCGGTGCCATCCAGCGAGCACGTGCCTCAGGGTCAGTCGTGTCGAGAATAGCCTCCCTGATTACCCAGAAGGTGAAGAATGCGAATAGGCCCCCCATCACTGGGCTGGCGACCCAAGACATTGCGACTTTCTCGACCACCGCCCAATCGATGAGAGAGGTTTCGTGCTGGACCTCCATGACCAGCCCGACACCGACGATTCCACCGATGATGCTGTGAGTGGTCGAAACCGGTAGCCCGTATCGCGTGGCGATAGTGAGCCAGACAGCTGCTGCCATCATGGCGGCGATGAAGCCGTACATCAGATCGGTTGAAATCGCGTCAACTAGGACCTGATTGTCGAAATCGACAACTAGGATTCCCTTGCGAACCGTATCTGTAACCGCATCTCCAGCGAAGAAAGCACCTATGAACTCGAAGACAGCAGCGATGACTACTGCCTGCTTGAGCGTCAGAGCGCGAGAGCCGACAGAAGTCCCCATCGCATTCGCAACGTCGTTAGCACCGATGTTCCACGCCAGATAAGCGCAG
This sequence comes from uncultured Candidatus Poseidoniales archaeon, assembly GCA_964608795.1. Classification (GTDB taxonomy): domain Archaea; phylum Thermoplasmatota; class Poseidoniia; order Poseidoniales; family Thalassarchaeaceae; genus Thalassarchaeum. The sequence continues at coordinate 709 of CAZSPJ010000098.1, forward strand.
ACCAATATCGAGACCAACAGGACGAGTCCCATCAGTGGTTCCATTGATTCGCGCGCACCACTGGTGGTACTTGACTTCTGCTCAGAGCATACCTGCGATGGTTTCGGGCTGAGTCAGGTAGATGAGCAGGCCGATTCCGGCAAACATCATCATCCACGCTCCCGTTGCCTTGACTACCCCTGTCGAGCGGCGCAGGAAGTCGAGCATCGACTCTCGACCGAGTCCGACGAGCACTGTCACGGCTATCATCAGCATAGTGACAGACAGGATGAGTCCCGTCATGCCCGATACGAAGGCCCCTTCACCTACAACGGCCAGCCATGCGACGAACGGAAATACTGCGGCAGCGGTGCAGTCGACCGAAGCCGCGCTGTAGCCGATACCCCACAGGTACATGTTTCGTCGTGGCGTGAATTGCTCATCCATCTCTGTGGTCTGATAGCGGTCGAGCACACCCTGGACCCAGTTCAGCAGGTGCGAGGTCCAGCCGAGAAGCATGAGTGCTCCGAGGATTACCAACAGCAATGCGATAGCAATCGCGATGTCATGTAACACTCCCGAAAGATCAATGATTCCGTCAAGTCCGAAGATGATAGCTCCGACCGCACCAAAGAAGGTCAGTTGGCCCAGAGCCGCGTACCCACCGACCTCAAAGGACTTGGGCATGCTGCCAGAGAGCTTACCAGCCTGCTGCAACTCGTCCTCCCTCATCCCGAGGTTGAGGTAGTACGCGATGTAAGAGGGCAGCACTGGGAAGGCGCAGGGGGAGAAGTAGACCAGAACGCCTAGGAAAAGGCCAATCACGAAGACTCCAGAGAGCGAGCGGTCGGCCTTCTCAATGCCGAAGCGGAGTTCGTCGGCCGCTCCAACATTGGCGCTCGCAACGGCCGAGTCGAAGGACGACCAACCGTCGAGAGGAGTCCCGGTGTTCTCCTTGGCGACGACGTAGCCCTCGTGGTCGATGACGATTACCAACGGAATGGCCTGCGCCGAGTAGTACTCGACCAAATCGCCTGAGCCACCATCCTCGAGGATTACAACATCGGTCCCGCCGTTGGCAACCGGCCAAGGCATGTGCTTGTCAGAGCCCGAGTCTCCGAAGGTCTCGTTGATGTCCTCAAACGTCTCATAGCCATACCAGGAGCCGATTGACAGGACCAATACCTCGTATGGCCCATCGAGAGTCCGCCAATCCTCAAGATTCTGGTCTATGTGTGTTTGGACATAGTGGCAGTTGGAGCAGTCCACCGCCATGAAGTCCAAGACGACCACGCTTCCTTGTAGGTCGGACAGCCGGACCATCCCCGAATCGTCGGCGATGGCATCATCGATTCCTGTCCGGTTCATCGTAGCGACCTCGAAGTCAGGCACTAGCTCGATGTCGTCGGACACTCCGTACGCAGATGCCGAGAGTCCGAATAGAGTCAGTGAAGAGTACCCAATGATGCAGAACAGAACGATGCCGACACCGAAGGCCTGCCAAGTCTCTTTCTGGCGCAGAACATCGAAGTCTAGACCTGCTACCATGGAACGCCGAATTAGGGCCGACTTTTGATTCCGGCGGGAGTTGTGCTCTTTAGGCGAGTCATCACGCTTATTGCCCACTCATGGCCGGCTGTGGAGCGCGGGCTCGTGGTCTAGGGGTTATGACGTCGCCTTCACACGGCGAAGATCGCAGGTTCAATTCCTGCCGAGCCCACCATCATTCTATGAGCTCGTCGAGCAACGACGACGCGCCAATTCTCAGTCTCCCAGCCCCTTCTATGGTCGGGTCCTCGGAGTTGACCAGTCCGAGCAGGCGCTCTACGTCATCGAGGGTGCTTATTCCCCCGGAAAGCTTGACCCCCGGGTGGCTGCCCATGGTGATACCATGCCTCATGACCTCGAATGCCAGAATCTCAGCTGCTTCGTCGCTACACCCACCACGCTTGCCCGTACAACTCTTGACGAAGTCCGCGCCCGCCGCCAGCGCCATCCGTGCAGTTGCACGCATGCTACGCTCGTCCAGCAACGGCGTCTCGATGATTACCTTGAGCACACAGCCAGCTGAGGCCTCGCGCATGGCAATCAGCACCGCGAGCTCCGGCTCGTGGGGGAAATCTTCGGCCTCTCGCGGCTCGAGGACGCAGTCAATCTCTCCAGCCCCGGCCAACACTGCAGCTCGGATGGCCTCGGACACAGCAGCTGGGTCGCTCTCTCCGACTGGGAATCCAGCGGCGACAGCAGCCACTGGGATGTCGTCGTCGAGACGGGTCCTGACATGAGCGATGTGCTCGGAGAAGACGCATACTGCAGCTGGGCGGTACTCGTTGGCTCGCTCGCAGAGGGCATCGAGGTCGGCTTCGCTGGCATTGTGGTCGAGCAGTGTGAGGTCAAGCAGGTCAAGCACGCCTCTTGCGTCCATTGTATCCCTCAGCCGTGCCGCGACTCGAAGTCGCGCATGAAGCCTACCAGTGCCTCGACGCTCTCGATAGGGCATCCGTTGTACATGCTGGCGCGGATGCCGCCGACACTACG
>CAZSPJ010000099.1:0-3171 GCA_964608795.1 uncultured Candidatus Poseidoniales archaeon
CAGATTCATGGAAATGGCCGGTATTCTCGGTGTGGTCAGCCTAATCTCGTATGGCATCGGAATAGCCCTCAGAGGCATGCTTGGAATCGATGTCTGAGTCGGGAACCGATTCCGCAACCTATGTGTCTGAGACCGCTCTCGCGAACTCATGGATGCGTACGATGAATTGCTTGAGAGACTCAGGGACATAGATCTGATTGGTCAGATTGGCGGCTTGGTCAGTTGGGACCAGGAGGTTCTGATGCCACCCAAGGCGGCGGCTCTCAGGGCCGAGCAGTTGGCTTGGATCTCCAAGACCGGTCATCAGAGGCTGACTGACCCTCGCATCGGCGAGTTGCTCGACGGGCTGGAGTCCACTGACGGCCTCGACGACGTGCAGGCCGCTAACGTCAGACTGGCCCGCGAGTCATACGACAAGGCGACGAAACTGCCTACTGAATTCGTCGAGGAGATGGCTAAGCACCGCTCAAAGGCGCAGATCTCGTGGTCCGAAGCGCGTGCGAAGGACGACTTCTCGATCTTTCGCGACGACCTCGCTAAGGCCATCGACCTCGCTCGACGGAAGGCCGATTACCTCGGCTACGACGAACTGCGGTACGACGCGCTCCTAGATATCTACGAGAGTGGCCTCACCGTAGCCAGAGTGGATCCGCTTTTCGCTGGACTGCGCGACAACGTGGCGCCCCTGATCAAGGCGGTAGTCGAGAGCGGCGGCCGGCCCGACATCTCATGGGTTGAGGACAATCAATGGGGCCAGCCCGGACAGGAGGCACTGAGCCAAGGCGTGTCTGAGGCGATAGGCTTCGACTTCTCCGCCGGCAGGCGGGACGCCTCGACTCACCCGTTCTGTGGCGGGTCGAACCCTGACGACGTCCGCTGGACCACTCGATACAGCGAGTCCGACCCGTTCGGCTCACTGTACGGTTCGATGCACGAGACCGGTCACGGCACCTACGAGCAAGGCCGCCGGCGCGACCTTGACTTCCAGCTCGCCGGCGAGGCCAACGGGCTCGGGGTGCACGAGAGCCAGAGCAGGTTGTGGGAGAATCAAGTCGGCCGCTCGCGCGAGTTCTGCGAGTGGGCCCTGCCGCTGTGGCAGAAGCACTTCCCTCAGAACATGGATGGAGTCGGTTCAGAGGCGCTGTGGCAGGCAGCCAACCTCGTGGAGCCGAGCCTGATTCGCGTCGAGGCTGACGAAGCCACTTACAACGTGCACATCATGATCCGCTACGAGGTCGAGAAGCGACTCATTGCCGGAGACCTCGAGGTCGACGACCTACCGGACGCCTGGGACGCCATGTACGAGGAGTTTCTCGGCATACGAGCTCCCAACCGCGCCCTAGGAGTACTGCAGGATATCCACTGGTCAATGGGCGCCTTCGGATACTTCCCGACCTACACGCTGGGCAACCTGTACGCCGCGCAGCTGCTTGCAGCGGCCCGTAGGGACCTGCCTGACCACGATGAACAGATTCGACGCGGTGAGTTCGCACCGCTGTTGGCCTGGATGCGCGAGCACGTGCACCAACGAGGGAGCATCCTCGAGCCGGCGGACCTGATAGAGGAGGCCACTGGATCTCCCCCCTCGCCGGATGCCTTCGTAGACTACCTGAAGGACAAGGTCAAGCGACTCTATGGCGTTTCAGCCTGACTCGTTCACGCGAAAGCCCGATAGCGGGGCAACAGGGTCTGACACCATGACCGTGCATGCCTTGGGGTCGGTTGCCTCTCTCGAGCGTGCCTTGGGCAGCGCCTGCACGATTCTGCGGATTGATGGGGGCGACCTGCTGGCCGGTTCGCAAGAGGGTACTCTGGCTTGCTGGTCGGTCGACTCGGGGAGCGAGCGCTGGAGAATCAGGATGACCGGTCCGATCAGCGACCTCGCCGTCAGCGACGGTCGCGTCTACGCGGCGGCGTCCTCCGACTTGCATGCACTCGACGCGAGCAGTGGTGAGGTCATCTGGAGCCACTCGCTAGAGGGAGCAAGTGATTACGTCCAAGTCTGGAACGGAATCGTCTGGGCTGCTTCGTCTGTGTACGAGATCGATATCTCCGACTACATCGAATCAACCGTGTGGATGTTCGACTCCGAGGGTTCGCTCAAGGAGCACTGGACGTTTCCCGAGCGCGCTTGGCACTTCGGCCTACATGATGACGGAGGTGTGCTGCTGGGGCTGGGCAGACCGCGCTGCGGGCTCCTCCGAATTCGCAGGGGCGAGGGGGCATCGCATCACCCCCTAGTGGGAAGTAGCCCGGTGACTGCTGGTGCGTGCGACTCTGAGGGACGCATCCTGATTGGACACTCCGATGGTAGTGTAAGCGTGGTGGTGGGTTCCGCTACGGAGGTAGGTGAGGAGTGGTCTTCGCCTGTTCGAGCAATCTGCGGCTCCAATCAGGACTGGTTCTCCGGACACGACTCGGGCGAGGTCGTCTCAAGTCGTGGCTGGGCCATCTCGGCGCCGGGGGCTGTGGAGTCGTTGGCCAAGGGTCCTTCTGGCTCCGAAGGTGGCGGCATCTGGGTCTCTAGGTGGGACGGTGCGACCTCAAGCGTCGTCATCGTGGACGCTACGGATGGCAGCGTGCTGCTGGAGCTCGAGCACGGCCATCGAATAAGACACATCCAGTCAGAAGACGGTAACATAGCCCTAGGTGACTCCAGTGGGCGAATCCACCTAATCGAAGAGGGAGTTCTTTCAAGGCGCCTGGAGGAGGTCGTGGGAGAATCTGACGATGACGAACGCAGAAGCCGACTTATGGAACGGCTGAGGCAACTCAGGAACGCATGAAATGCAGTGGAAATTAACTATTTCAGACCCTCGTTTCCGGTAGACTGCACTGATTCCGAGATAGGTTTATGTATCCCTCCCGTCCCTGTTGACTTTGCCGCTTCTCTGGAGTGGTGTGGGGGCGCTTCGGCGCGACCCGCGGGCCACAGAAACCGAGCCGCGAGAGAGCGGCGGCGGAACCCGGGATCCGGAAGGAGAACGGGGAAGAGTCGGAACGCCATATGGGCGGGAAGACGACGGGAGAACCGAAGAGGACGAGAGTGGAGAGAACTGGAGAGAACTGGACGAAAGGAAGGGGAAGGAAGGGGAAGGAAGCTGGAGGAAACGGAGGAGGAAGCTGAGGAAAAGCGAAACCGAACCGGCAACGGGGAAAACCAAAACCGAG
>CAZSPJ010000100.1:0-3163 GCA_964608795.1 uncultured Candidatus Poseidoniales archaeon
TGGTGCTGGGCATACAGGAACCGCAATGGTCCGAGGCTGCTCCCTCACGACTCGCAATCGTGGCGCTACACCATCTGGCTCGGACTGCTCGGAACGATGGCATACCAACTTCTCTTCATGCATGGAATGAAGTGGACTGCGGCTGGCGACGCTTCCCTAATCATCCCCATCAATCCGGTCTTCACCGTCCTCCTAGCAGCACCCATGCTGGGCCAGAAAGTGACGAGGAGGATGGCCTTCGGGCTGATACTCGGTATAATTGGAGTTAGTGCTGTGGTGGGCTGGAGCCCGAACACCGACATCCCGTTCGAGCATCGGTTACTAGGGGATGCGATGATTGTCCTCGCTGCCCTCGCTTGGGCGACAAATAGCAACCTGACCAAGATAGCGCTCGGAAAAGAGGGCATGGGCACTACCGAGGAGTTGGTGATTTGGTACTCGATTGTCGGCTGGGTGATGCTCGCCCCCTGGATGTTGGTTGAGATCTGGAGCTCGGGTATACCCAGCCCCAGTACAACGGAGTGGGGTTCGGTTGCTTATCTGGGGCTATTCTCGACCGTTCTGACCTATGTCTGGTTCGCGAGAGGAATCGACAGGATCGGTCCGACAGCAGCGGCCTCCTACGTCTTCCTAGTCCCTGTTTTCGGGGTCCTGAGCGGATGGGCGTTGCTGGACGAGAGCATCGGGACCTCGATGCTCGTGGGTTTCGCACTGATAGTAATGGGTGTCAGAGAGGTCCAGAGGGAGAGCGAGCGGGTGAGGGTCGATTGAGGGAACGCCTACGGCGTTGCCTTATCGTTAAATAGAGAGGGTCGGTGGCCCGCCAACGAGGTAGTCACATGGCACGCAAGCCAGGATCGATGTATCGCCAGATCAAGGGTCAGGCTTACACCCGTCGTGAGTACTCCGGGGGAGTCCCCAACAACCGCATCCTGCGCTTCTTCATGGGCAATCGGAAGGTTGCGGAAGCAGGTCAGTTCGAGGTCGTCGTAGAGCTCACTGCCGATGACCCGTGCCAGGTCCGCGACTCGGCCCTCGAATCGGCTAGGCAGGTCGCCAACGCCACCATCAGGAAGAGCGCAGGTGACATGGGATACGCACTTCGCATGCACACCTACCCTCATCAGATCCTGCGTGAGAACAAACAGGCCACCGGGGCTGGGGCGGACCGTGTCTCACTGGGCATGCGGCAGTCGTTCGGCAAGAACGTCGGTACCGCAGCCCGCGTCCAGCGCGATCAGACGCTGGTCTCAATCCAGACCGATCCTGAGAACTATCTCGTAGCACGAGATGCACTCAGGAAGGCCAGATGCAAGTTCCCGACTCCCTGCACGATCAGGCTCATCAAGGGCGCCGAGCATTTGAAGGGCCTAGTGTGAGGTTGTAGGGCCATGTCGCCCTCTGACCCGCTGAGCGTGCTGCAGGACTCGCTGCGTGACTCACCCATCATCTGGAAGGGCGATTACCCGTACTTCATCCACCCGATATCTGATGGAATTCCGAGGATGGACGCAGACGTGCTGCGCGCCACCCGCGACCTCATAGTCGAGATGGTGGACTGGTCGAATATCGACCTCATCGTCAGCGTCGAGGCTATGGGTCTGCCGCTGTTGGCAGCGGTCGGGGATGCCACCGGCAAGCCGACGGTGGTGATCCGCAAGCGCCAGTACGGTATGGAGGGCGAGGTCCGAGTCGACGTCTCGACCGGGTACTCACAGTCCACCACCTACATCAACGACATCAAGCAGGGGGAGAGAATACTAATCGTCGATGACGTGATTTCCACCGGTGGCACGCTAGAGCCGATACTGGCGACGCTCGAGGAGATGGGCGTGATTCTGCAGGACATCGTCATCGCCATCGAGAAGGGGGATGGGCGCGAGAGGCTCGCTAAGGAGCGCCCGAGTTGGCCGATTAAGACTCTGGCCCGCATAGACATAATCGACGGCAGGGTCGAGATTCTTGAGTGATCGCATGGACATGGAGCGCCATGATTTCGAGCTCGATGACCTAGTCGAGAGAATAAGGGCCAACGACAACCGGCTAGTCGCGCTACAGGTCCCTGAGGGACTGAAAATGCAGGCGCTGGAGATGATGGACTCAATCGAGGACGAATCGGATGCCAAGGTCATCCTAGCAGCCGACCCGTGCTACGGAGCGTGCGACCTCGTCCACGACAAGATGCAGATGATGGGAGTAGAGCTGGTCGCGCACATGGGCCACAGTCAGATGAACATCGACTCGGGTATGCCGACGCACTTCATCCCCGTCACCTATGACGGTGACCCAGAGTTGGCAGTTGTCCTGCCTCTGCTCGAGAGTCATCGCATAATCGCTCAGTCGCGACTGGAGTCAGTCGACGAGGGGGCCGATATTGATGAGGAGACTGCCAAGGAGCGCTTCCTCGATGCAGTCGGGCGGGTGGCCCCTCTCACTGGAGCGAGGCTCGGCCTCGTGGGCTCCATACAGCACCTCCATTTGCTAGAGGAGTTCAAGGGCAGGCTCGAAAAGGTCGGCTTCGATGTCGAGATACCCGTCGGCGGTGATCGGCTGACATTCCCTGGCCAAGTGCTCGGCTGCAACTACTCGGGCGACGATCCATCGATAGGGCACTACCTGTTCCTCGGCTCGGGCGACTTCCACCCCATCGGGCTGGTACTGCACACCGGCAAGCCTCTTGCGATGCTCGACCCTTACTCGGGGGAAGCCACCGAGATGTCTCTGGAGCGCATCGAGAGAATCCTGCGCCAGCGCTTCGGCCTCATCAACTCCGTGGATGAGGCTCAGACGTTCGGTATCCTAATCGGCGAGAAACCCGGTCAGATGCGCCGCAACCTCGCCATACGCATGAAGCGTCTGCTGGAGAAGCACGGGCGCAAGGGATACCTGCTGGCACTCGACCACATCAGCCCCGACCTCATCGACTTCTACCCGGTCGATGCCTACGTCAACACCGCCTGCCCGCGAATAGCGATTGACGACTCGGTGAGGTACGCCAAGCCGCTCATCACCCCGTACGAGCTCGAGGTCGCACTTGGCGAGAAGAAGTGGGAGACGGGTTACCAGTTCGACGAGATACCCTGACCTCGCGCGCGCACCGAGACGGGCGTATGCGCGCGCGCTGCTCCAAATATGTCTAATAACGATGTGAGCACGAGTCACA
>CAZSPJ010000101.1:0-3156 GCA_964608795.1 uncultured Candidatus Poseidoniales archaeon
TGCTGCTGCCCTGCAGCGCGGTGTTGCCACCGGCGACCGCTCGCAGTTCGGCGAAGCGCATCGCGGATGAGTCATATAGCGAGCACCCAATGTCTTTTGCATCACTATAGCCTGAGTAGGACTGCCATTGGTATCTGTTGTCCCATCCGTCTGTTCCGTGGTCCCAGAGCGGAATTAGATTGTATTTTGCATGGTTGTGAGGATCAATGAATCCGGGATAGATTGTGCCGCTGGTTGGAATCGACATCACACCTGCTGCAGTTGCCGGCGCACCTTCTGAGGCACTCCAAACTGCTTCGATTATGCCGTCGCGAACCAGTACTCGCCCGTCTTCTATGACATCGCTCTCGGAGACCATCGTCACCACACGCCCCTCGAGGACATATTCTCCGCTGTGGACGTGGTCCTGTGGAGGGTAGCAGTTGCCCTGCAAGTGGTTGGCGCCGCCCCACTCTAGGTCATTGGCGCCTCCCGGGGTCGGACTGCCCTCAGACAGCTTGGCCCAGTTACCACTTGAGTCGTAGCCGTAGGGGACATCCCAGTCTGAGTCTTCGCCGTCGTAGCCGACGGAACTAATCTCGATTCCAGAGCCATCGAGAAGGCGAATCGTGTCCCCGTCCCAGTAGTCGAACTCGATTCCCGTCCACGACCGGTAGAAGACGACGTAGTCACCCGCTTCGAGGACGGTGCCCCAGCCGATGCTGCATGCAGGGGAGCCGCCGTCGGCGATGTCGTCAAGCCACCACCCGCCGATGTCTATTGCGCCTGAAGTGGGGTTATGCAACTCTACGAACTGGTCGCTGTAGATTCCAATCGAACCATCACCGTTCCAGTCCGTGCCATCGTATTGCTCGTTGTTAGGGGAGACTAGAATCTCGTTGATGTAAATCGTATCGGTGGGCGCAGTTTGCGCAGATGCCACCATTACTGGGCCCAGACTTGTCATCAGCATCAGTAGGATTGCGGTCATGACAGATGCGCGCATGGCTCGCTAACGCCCCGCTTCAGGCTTTGAACCTCACCGCCCTGCGTTGCAGGGCGCATCACGTGCGAAGTGCGAAATACGGCCATATCACGGGTGGACCATGTCCGGGCGCAGCAGGTCGAGAACGGTCCTCGCGGTGATGATGGTGGCCAGCATGACGCTGGCCGGCTGCTTCGGAGGGGGCGAATCCGAGGGAGAGGGCACCGCGCCGTGGGACTCGGGCTACCACTACATCGACCTCCCGTCTTCTCACGAGGACCCGCGCAACTTCACTGTAGGGGATCCGTTCACGAACACCACATGGGGCAACGCCTCGTGGACAGTTTACGGCAACGAGCACGGTGGAAACTGCTGCGAGCACTACCTCGCTGCCTCCAAGGAGGGGTGGATTCTCAACTTCGGAGGCGAGTACCCGACTTGGAGCGAGGACAGAGGCCACACATGGCAGGAGTGGCAGCCGACGATACTCTCGCAGTTCGGCTGCCTGCTGCCCAAGCCCACTGTGCCCGGACAGGAGGGCCTGGGTGAGGGCAGTATCGTGCAGGCAACCAACGGTGATCTCATCGCGATGGGCTGGTTCCCGTATCCGAGCTCGAGTGGTGCCGACCAATTCTACGCCTTCCTCTACGACGCCGAGGACCAGGATTGGAGCTGGTGCTACAATCGTCCGCCCGAGGCGTTCTATGACCGCTCTTGGCAGGTCGAGGTGACGGGCCCAATCAACAGCATCTACGGCAACGGCCCTTGGGCCAGCCTCGTCATCAGCAACTTCTGGCATCAGGTCGCCAACCGTGGCGGTCAAATCAGCACTGACGGGCTGAACTACCAGAACTTCGATTTTCCCGACCGCGATGCGAACCTCGACGTGATGGAGGTCGACCTCGATTTCGACGAGCTCGGAGTAGAGTGGGACTACACCAAGCCGCACAAGGAGATGCGATCGTTCCCGGTGCCCTCGGGAGGACTCTACTTTCCTGACTACTTCGACAATGACGTCGACGCCTACCTCGACACCTCGCTGAGCTGGTGGGCTGCGACTAATTCCAATGGCAGCAGCCTGCCTTCTCAGTACTGCTCATTCGACTCCTCGACCGCTCTGCACTGCGTGACCGCTGGCGGCACGGTGCTACAGCACATGCTGTCGTGGGACGGTGGACTGACTTGGGCCAATCAGACCTACAACCTCTCAGGAGTTGCCACCGAGTTGGAGGAGTGGGAGTTCCACGCCAACGGTGAGCATGACCTGTTCGTGCTCAATGTGCGCTACCAGAGCGCCGAGGGCCCGGACGTCGATGTCGCATGGCACGTCAGGGAGTACTCAGAGAGCCTCGTCCCCGACATGAAGACCTACCTCGGGCTCGGCGACCTCGATTCGACCTCGGGAGCAGGCAACGACATCAGGTTCGACTTCGCCAGCATGGGCATCCTGCCCGACGGCGGCGCCTTCATCGCCTATCACGACTCGAGCGACCCCGACCCACTGTTCGGCGTCGAGATGCTGCTCCCAGTCAGATACGGTCCTGCAGTAGCCTGATTACTGGCCAACGCTGAACGCTACCGCGATGCCATCGACCTCAAACGAGTCCGCCTCAGATGGCGCCGAACCATCGTTCAGGGAGGCGCTGCCCGCACGGGTCTCGCTCTGCACGTGAGCCCAGTCCTCGTCAGCCAGCCCTGCGCCCTTGATCCAGACTGACAGGGAGATACTGTCCTCGACCGCGAGATCAAGCTCCTTGCGCTTCGACTGGATTCTGCGGATGACGTCACGCGCGAGCCCGCGTGACATCAGTTCATCATCGACAGCCATGTCGAGTACCAATGAGACGTCGCCGAAGTCTTCGTCGGCCAGAGTGGCGGCGGAGTAACCGTCCCTTTCAGTCCGGCGAACCTCGATGTCTTCCATTGTGATTTGATACCCTGCGAGGGCGGCTATGCCAGCCTCGATCTCAAGCAGCAGCGAGTCCGCATCGGCAGTATCGAGCTTCGCGAGCACCGCTGGCAAGTCGGACCTGCACTTGGCGCCGAGGGCCTTCCTGTTGGGCTCGAGCACGATCCTCTGGAACCTGTCGAGGTCGTCCTCCGTCATCAGGCTCTCGACATTCAGCTCCTCTGCCAGAATCTCGTGGAAGTCAGCGAGGTCAGGGCCGCCGATAATCCAGCCGTTGCGGCAC
>CAZSPJ010000102.1:0-3129 GCA_964608795.1 uncultured Candidatus Poseidoniales archaeon
TGGTCGAGGAAGGACGGTCCGAAGTTTCACAGGTTCCTCAGGAAGAGAATCAGACCCGGGACCGTGAGGCAGATTGAGTTCGATCTGCTGGATGTCGACATCGGCGAGTCGTGGCCGATCCCCATCACCGTAGTCCACGGTGCCAGACCCGGGCCAGTGGTCACCGTGCTCGGGGCTCTTCACGGCAACGAGCTCGTCGGTCCACTGGCTCTGACCTACCTGTGCGGGCCGAGTTTTCTCGGTGAGGACAAGGCGATTGACCCCGATGCCATGGCTGGGACGCTGCGAATCGTCCCGGTGGTAAATCTCCCTGGATATCGGCGACAGAGCAGGTACATGGCGGATGGCAGGGACCTGAACAGGAGCTTCCCCGGAAAGCCCGACAGCAACACCACCTCAAGAGTGGCTCACCGGCTGTGGAACGAGATTATCTCGGGCAGTGATCACTTGATTGACCTCCATACTGCTGCCACCGGTCGCACCAACCTACCGCAGATCCGCTCTAATCTGGCCGATCGTTCCAGCAACCGAATCGCTAGGGCGTTCGGCATTGAGACGATTCTCGACAATGAGGGCCCGAAGGGCTCTCTGCGCAGGACTGCCAATGATGCTGGGATAGGGGCCATCACCTACGAGGGCGGCGGTTCGAACGAGGCTGACCCCGAATCCGTCCAGGTCGCTATCTATGGGGTGCTGAACGTGCTCCGCAGCCTCAAGGTGCTGCCCGGCTACCCGAGCCGACCCAGATTCAGGATTCTAGCCTCTGGCTCGGTGTGGATACGCTCCGATCAAGGGGGTCTGCTGGACGTGCTGACCCCAGCGGGCAGCTTTGTCGAGGATGGTGAGACGGTTGCCACGGTGACAGACCCGGAGAGACCCGGTGAGAGCTACGACATTCTCTCCCCAACCCGAGGGCTACTGATTTCGACCGCGACCCACCCGTTCGTCAACGCCGGCACACCAATTGGGCACCTCCTGCCAGTGACCCGCGGCGTCAGGACGCTGCGCAAGCGGCTGGATCCCGAGGGATGCCTCGTCACCAGCGGTTCAGACGGCGAGCCCCCTTGGAGGGAGGACGAGGATGTCGAGGACATCTCTGTGGCGGGGGAGTGGTCGGGCGGCTCACCCGACGCGGAGTGGGGGCGCAACGAGGGGGACCCGGCAGACGATGAGGCTGGCGAGGCCGATCCAAACTGGGCTTAGTCAGTCCAGGTCAGGCGCTTGAGGTATCCCATCCTCATCTTCGACGACTGGGGTGGATGGCAGTTCAACGGGAGCGTTCTGTTGCCCCATGAGCGCACTCAAATCGGGTGCTGAGGGTAAATCGTAGTCCCGGAGCTCCGGTGAGAGTGCGAACTTCTCGGGCTTCAGGTCGTACGCCTGATAGGCGTCCTTGAGCTTGCGCTTGTGTGAGAATCGGCGTACGGCGAAGGTGCAGCCGCCAATCACTGCCAGAAGCAGTATGATGGACGCTGCGAGTCCGGTCGGAGAGGTGACGAAGGAGAATAACTTCTCTGAGAATGTCTCCGGCGGTATCCATACATCCATGTCTATGTCCCAAACGAAAACAGTAGTCTGACCCGAGTCCACTAGAGTCGCAGTAATCTGCTGCGGTCCGCTGCCTTGGTCGCACAGGTAAATGGTCAGGGTAGTGTCTCCGGCCTCACAGTCGATGGACTCGATGACGATGCCCCTGCCGTCGGAGCTGACGTTCTCGGTCAGCGTGTAGTCGCCGAACTGCCATGACAGCGTGGCGACGACATTGTCCGGTATCGAGCCGACACTGAGGTCGAGACTCTCGTTGACCGCATCCCACATGTGCACTTGGCGGAAGTCAGGGAAAGTTGCGACTAGGTTCTTCCTGCTCAGTCCATCATCGATCGCATTGTTGCAGTCGTCGTCCCTGCCATTCCAAGCTTCGACTCCCGCTGGGTTGGTGGTGCTGACTAGGTCTTCGCAGTCCTCGAAATCGTAGAACCCGTCTTCGTCTCGGTCGAAGTTGAACTGCATGGGGTCCGAGCCACTGATCATCACCTCGTGACCGTCCGACATCCCGTCCGCATCAGTATCGGCCAGCCCCGGGTTCGTGGTTATGTTGTGGAACTCGTCGAAGTCGGTCAGCCCGTCGTCGTCACTGTCGAGATCGAAGAAGTCCTCGTCGACGACTTCGTCGCAGTCGTTGTCCTTGCCATCGAGGACCTCGGGCTTGAAGGGCGCCCGGTCAAAGTCCTCGTCGTCGCAGTCCTGGAACCAGTACCAGCCGTCGGAATCGGAGTCGTCGTCGTGGACCAGCGGGTCCGCCCCCATCGAGGAGTACTCGTTGTACTCCAGGCCATCAGGCAGTCCGTCGTCGTCGGTGTCCCCGTCGAGGTGGTCGGTGGTGATGTTGTGGTACTCGTCGTAGTCGGTCAGTCCGTCGTTGTCGGTATCGAGGACCCAGTAGTCCTCGTCGATTAGGAAGTCGCAGTCGTTGTCGAAGTCATCGAGCAGTTCGACGTGACCGGGGGATCGATCGCCGTCCTCGTCGTCGCAGTCCTCGAACCAGTACCACGAATCCGAGTCTGCGTCGGGGTCGTACACCAAAGGATCCGAGCCGAGAGCGGCGTAGGTGTTGACCTCCTCGCCGTCATCCAGTCCGTCGTCGTCGGTGTCGGAGTCCATGTAGTCGGTGCCGTGGACGTGGTACTCGATCCAGTCCTTGAGCCCGTCATTGTCCCTGTCGGTGAAGTTGTAACCCTCGTCAATGTAATCGTCGCAGTTGTCGTCTATGCCGTTCAACAGCTCCGGCCTACCCGGATTGACGTTCGGATTGGTGTCGTTGCAGTCGTTGAAGTGGTAGAACAGGTCCGAGTCGTCATCAGGGTCGTACACCAGAGGGTCACTAGACCAGTAGTTCACCTCCGCTCCGTCTGACAGCCCATCGTCGTCGGTGTCAGAGTCGAGCGGGTCGGTGAAGGTGCTCAAGACTTCTGCGGCATCTGTCAGCCCGTCCGTGTCAGAGTCAATGGCCAACGGGTTTGTTCCGTACACCATCACCTCATCGTAGTCGCTCAACCCATCGTCATCGCTGTCAGCGTCATACGGGTCAGTGCCGTAGAGCAGTGTCTCGTTCTCGTCGCTCAACCCATC
>CAZSPJ010000103.1:0-3126 GCA_964608795.1 uncultured Candidatus Poseidoniales archaeon
CAACGAGGAGGGCGAGGTATGGTTCGGCCCGATATCGGTGACTCCTAACTGATTCTCTGCAGCAGAGCTTCGAAGGAGATTCCTGGCATGTGCTTCTGGTGCCAGACCGCCAGAGGTATCCAGATGAGGGTGTGGGCGATGGTCGCAGCGAACGCAGGTACGAGCTCCAGCCTAGGCTCCCCCTGCATCGCTGATGCCACAGCACCCAGCACGGCGAAATGAGCGACGTAGATTGTCAGTGTGATGCGGCCAGCGGGCTCGAGGAAAGCCAGACGGTCACCTCCACCCGGCTCACCACCGCTAGTCTCAGAGCCCTCAAGCGCCCTGTGGGCGAGCAACACGAAGGTGCCGGAAACGACAAGGAAGGCGGGGCTTGCCGGGAAGAAGGTCAGGACCGCCTCGCCCTCGGTCAGGGCCCAAGGAATCCCCTCGAACGCTGCGATGGCCGCTGTGACTGTGGTAGCGGCGAGACCGAGGGCGATACCACGCTCCCTCGTAGCAGGCTCGTCGGCGAGGTCGTGGATTAAGGAGCCCAACAGGACGAAGCCCAGCCATGGCACCGCAGGATAGGTACCGTTCCACAGCAGCCTAGCGAGCCATTCGGAGACTCCTTCGGAACCGACCCTCTCCCACCACGTCCAGTCCGTGCCGGCAGCGTCCCCCAGTGCCAGCGGCGAAGCCACCATCACCAGCATAATTCCTGCTCGCGAACGCATAGAGAGTCGAATCAGAGCGGGTGCCAGCAAGGCGGCGATGGCCAGCAGGGTCAGTACCCCGGGGGTCTGCCACTCGAAGCGACCCCCTCTGTCGGCGCTTAGGAGCAGGTTGACCAGCAGTTGGCACAGACTCAGAAGCAGTACTCTGGGAGCCAGCCATCGCAGCCACATCCCGGCGTCGTGGTCGGGTTCGGCCGCTCTGCGAGCCGCACTCATGTGGATGCCCCAACCCGATATGGCGACGAACATCGGCGCGGCCATCCCGCCGAAGGCGGCTGCGACGAAGGCGGCCGGGTGGCCCACACTGATGCCCTCAGGAGGGATGATGGCCGCGGTGTGGACCTCAACCATGCACAGCACAGCTATGGCACGCATTCGGTCAATGTGACTCAGTCTCATTCGAACACCTCCGCGATTCGCGATTCGGGTCTGATTTCTTCATTGGATAGAGTGATTGAATCCAGCAATCCCTCTAATGTGCTCCGATCCACCTCGTTGCGGTGGTACAGCACCATCCACGGCTCACCCTCCTCTAGGCGGTCTCCGACCTGCGCCTCGAGTATGACTCCTACGGCACGGTCGACCGAGTCGCCCAATCGGATTCGCCCTGCCCCCAATCCCAAGCAGACCCTAGCAATCGCCATGGCGTCGATGCCCTCGACCCAGCCCGCCTCGCCTACCGACAGTTCGGTGGTGTTGAGATTCGGATCCATAAGGCCTAGTCCGCGCATCAGCGAGGCGTCACTATCGAGAATCGAAGCATCGCCTCCCTGAGCCTCGACCATCAGGCGAAAGCGCTCGAAGGCCGAGCCGTCCTGTAGGCTGTCGTGTATCATCACGGCACCGGTCTGAGCGTCTTCGGCCAGACCGGTGGCGTGCAGCAGAATGCCGCCCTGCACGCAGACCAACTCCTCGAGATCCTCCGGACCGCTTCCGCACAGGGTCTCGACACTTTCGAGAACCTCCAGCGAGTTGCCGATGGCGCAGCCCAACGGGTGCTCCATCGAAGTGAGCACCGCCGTGGTGCGAATGCCCATGCCATTGGCAGCATCGACCATCGAGCGCGCCAGCTCCTCAGCCCGTTCGCGTTCGACCATGAAAGCCGCGCGTCCGAACTTGACGTCGAGTACCAGCGCTGACAACCCCTCAGCCGCCTTCTTTGACACAATCGAGGAGGTAATCAGAGGAATCGATGCGACCGTTCCTGTCACATCGCGAAGCGCATACATCCGACAGTCTGCCGGCACTAGGGCATCGCTCTGGCCGACCATAGCAACCCCGATTCTGTTGACTTGCCCACGAAGCTCGTCGGTCGAAATTTCGACCCTGAATCCCGGGATGCTCTCGAGCTTGTCCAGAGTGCCTCCGGTGTGACCGAGCCCTCGCCCCGAAATCATCGGCACTCTCAGACCACATGCAGCCAGAGCAGGGGCGAGTACGAGCGACACCTTGTCACCGACTCCTCCAGTAGAGTGCTTGTCGACTATCAGTTCAGAAATATCTGGGCCCCATTCGAGGACGTCACCCGAGTCCCTCATCGCCTCGGTGAGGGCAATTATTTCAGGCTCCGCGAGCCCCTCATCGTAGACTCCGCGCAGCCAATCAGTCAACTCGTCATCAGAGAGCGAGCCGTCAACGACGCCTTGAACGAGGTCGCGAATCGCCTCGGACATCACTCCTCCTCTCCGAGCTCGGCCCGCACCTCTTCCATTGTGCGGCCCTGGTCGAGCATCCACTGGACCTCGTCGCGCGTGGATGATTCGAATCCGAAACCGTCCATCCTGATGGACCCGTGCGAGCCGTCGTCGCGCCCCTCCGTGCGAGCGCGAGCGTCCTCAGCCCCCTCATCGAAACTGGTCCCCTTGAGAATCGCCATGTGGGCGTCGGGATCCTCGAACCTGTAGCCGGAGTCATCGACCAGTACCTCGTCGGTACCCCTGCGAGGCTGCAGGAACATCGAGGCACCGGCTAATATCAGTGATATCGTAGATATCACCATCAGCCAGAACAGGAACTTGGCCCCCGGTCTCGACAGGGGATCTTCCCTGATGTTCAGGATGCCGCCGCTCGGTTCGCCTTCCTCCTCGGAACCGTTTCCTTCTCCCTCGCCGCCGCCTTCACCGCCGCCTTCTCCACCACCATCCACAATGGTCTGGCACCCATGCTGCTCTCCGTCAGGAACACCGTTCTCGTCTACATCTCCAGAGTTCATGGCGAAAGAGGGCGAACGAAGCACACTCTGGGCGAAAGCCGATTCCTCGCCGTCGGGTATACAGTCACCATCAGTGTCGTTGGAGAGTGGGTTACCGTTGAGCTGGAACTCCTCGAGGTTGTTGAGACCGTCCCCGTCAGGGTCGAGGCTCTGTTCGCTGAGAGCGGTTCCCAGCACAGCTGCAGAGTGCCGGTTCAG
>CAZSPJ010000104.1:0-3102 GCA_964608795.1 uncultured Candidatus Poseidoniales archaeon
GATATGCTCAACTTCACATAGGGGACTCTCGACGCAGCCCCATGGCCCGTAGGGAAGAGAAGGTCGACACAGAGCTTCTAGCTCGGCTGGAATCCGGTGGCGACCGCATCCGCGTCCCCCTTCCAAACCGGAAGGTGAACGAGATGTTCGCAATCGCTGACCAGATCCTCGGCGGACGCAGGGTCAGGGCGGTCTGCGAGGATGGCGATAGCCGCCTAGCCCGCATCCCTGGCAAGATGCGACGCCGGCAGTGGGTGCGCGAAGGCGATCTCATCGTGGTACAGCCCTGGGACTTTCAGGACGAGAAGGCCAATGTTTGCATGCGTTACACCAAGACCCAGTCTCTATATCTCTCGAGGAAGGGAGTGCTCCCTGAGATAGTGGATCTGTTCGGCATGTCCAACCTCGAGGAAGTGGAAGACATCGACATCGAGACTCCGACCGAGGGGGAGCCGGCTGGTGATAAGGCCGAGCCTCAGGTCCAGGAGACCATCGAGTCCGAACCCGAAACCGCTCCGACCCAGGATCCTGAGGATGACATAGACTCGTTCTTCGGGTGAGAGCATGTCGGATGAGATGGATGACCTTCCAGAGCTCGACGCCCTGATGCGGGCGGAGAAGAAGCACGACTGGATGTCCGAACCGCGCTTCAAGCGGATGTTCAACGAGATTGAGGACGGTCTGCAAGGAGTAATGGGAAAGGGCAGGTACGAATGGGTCGACAGACGAGTCTTCGACCAGGTCTTCGACCGCTCGACCCTGTTGGCGGTCCACAAACTGATGCAGAAGGGGGAGATTGAGACCATCGACTATCCGATAGCTAGGGGCAAGGAGGCGCACGTGTTCCACGCCACCACCAACCACGGTCCGGTAGCCGTCAAGATTTTCCACACCACGAATGCCGTGTTCAAGGGTCTGGCGAAGTACATCGACGGCGACCCTAGGTTCTCCGGTCTGTCGCGCAGGCACCGTGAGCTGGTCAACATCTGGGTGCGCAAGGAGTTCCGCAACCTCAAGCGCATGCGCAAGCACGGACTGAGGGTGCCAGAGCCGATTGACAGCCTGAAGAACGTCCTCGTGATGGAGTACATCGGCGACGAGCAGGGCGCCAGTCCCCGGCTCAAGGACCTCACCATCGATGAGCCCTACGAGGTCTTCGAGGAACTGCTCGAGTTCGTAGCAATCAACTGGCAGACATGCGAGCTCGTGCACGCTGACTTCAGCGAGTACAACATCCTCTGGCTTGGAGGTGAGCTGTGGGTCATCGACGTCGGTCAGAGCGTAACCCGGCAGCACCCCAGTTCAGAGGAGTTCCTAGTTCGGGACGTGACCCGACTGGTCGAGTGGATTAACAGACAGGGGCACAATGTCGACCTAGCCGAAAGCCTGGCCAGAGTGCTCGACGACCCGGTTCCCACACTCCCCTCACTCTCAGGCGGAGATTAAAGCAGGGCGGCGGGTCGGCCGCAGTCGTGGAGCATCTGGCACGCATCCCGCAGGACCGCATAGCCGTGCTGATAGGCAAGGGCGGTGAGACTAGGAAAATGCTCGAGGAGGCTTGCGGGGCGACTCTCGAGATCGACTCGAAGAGCGGCGAGGTGATGGCCGACTGGGGCGAGGTCGGTGCGGACCCAATTGTCCGCATGAAGATGCCCGATGTCATAGTGGCCATCGGTCGCGGACTGGCTCCCAAGCGGGCAGTGCAGTTAATCCAAGACGAGGTCTTTCTCAAGATGTACGACATCCGTGAATGGGTCGGTAGGCAGCCGAACCAGACTCGTAGGATGAGGAGCAGGCTGATTGGCAGGAACGGCCGCATCCGCAGCCTGATTGAGGAGATCTCTCACTGCGAGATGGCGATTTACGGCTCGACAGTACTGGTCATCGGTGACGAGGACGGACTCGCTCTGGCCGCACCTGCCATCGAGGGAATCCTACGCGGTTCCGAGCACAGCACAGTCCTGCACGGCCTCGAGCAAGACCGCAAAAGACAGAGGATACGCTCACGCAGGCTCGAGAGCTACGAGGAGCGCAGTCCCGACGAGACATCCACCTTCGAGACACTGGTCCCGGGACTAGCCGAGGCCCGCAGACGTAGGGAGCGTCGCCACAAGGACTCTCAGGTCGATCCTGATGATGAGGAGCAGGTCAGCAGTATGCTGGATCTAGCTGAGGATGAGGAAATCATCTACGGGGAAGAGTAGCTCAAACCGCCATGCATAAGCGTGGCGCACTTCACGGAACACCGTGATTAATCCTCTTGAGGAGATGTATGACTACGAGGAGTGGGCTACCAAAGCCCTGCTTCTTGTCACAGGAATGGTCTTCGGCGGCGTCGCACTGAATTTGCTGGGTGTGGAAAATCCCCTGACCGACTTCCTATACGAGTACTATCTAGATCCGGTGATGAACGAGTCCAGCAACGATGCCGGCTACAACCTCGCCAACACCATGACCTATGCGATAGTGCTCGCTCTGTTCGCCGTAGCCCTCGCAGCGTGGCTCCGCCGTCTTGGGTTAGACCACAGTGATGCGATGATACTGGCGCTGCTGCCCTATGTTTTCTGGGCTGCCCTCGGTGAAGTCGTTGAGGACGCCAGCATGTTCGACACCTCTCTCGAGCCTTACTTCGTCAGTCCCGCCATTCACTTCCAGACCGCGGCTTGGGTCGTTATCGCCGGTGCTTTTGGATACTGGATCGCCCACAGTGAGTCCGTATCGGAGGAGGAGAGGATATCCAAGGTCGACAGCGCTGCGACGATTCTTATCCTCGCCCAGATTGTTATCTACTACACTTCTATCGATGCCGGCTCAGTCACTTCTTCTGTAGGCTTCGACAATACTGCAATGCTGGTGTGCTTCTTCATCGCCCTTCTCGTACCTACTCTGATGATCAACAGACCGTTATTCGGCTTCACGCTGGTCCAGCGCTGTGTCTTCATAGTCGGCCTCGGAGGGTCAATCGCGCTTCTCGGGCCCCTGCTTTCGTTTGGTATCAGCAACCCCGACCAAGTTACGCTCTGGCCGTTGGCAGTAGTCATCGGCGCGCCGGCAGTGCTCGCCTACCAGATGCACCAGACCGGTCTTCCAGCAGCCAGCGAA
>CAZSPJ010000105.1:0-3053 GCA_964608795.1 uncultured Candidatus Poseidoniales archaeon
ATGACAGAGGGAGTGGCTCCAAAGGAGCCATGGTTCAGGAAGGCGGTCTCAGGGTCGAGATTCCAGTGATGAGCTAGTTCGCCTTTGCGAGGACGTCTCATGCGGGCATCTCCGGGCTCCACTCAATTGGTTTCGATGGCGACCGACCGAGGCTCCGCTCGCAGGTTTCCAGAAGCGCCCGCTCGACTCTGGCAAGGTCGATAGATTCGCCCCGAGGATCGCTGGTGTAGCCCAGTTGAGCGAGGCTGGAGTGGACTCCGGCACTCATGCCGCACCCCTCTAGGTCCTCAACACGGGTTCCGGGTGTGCAGATGTTGATCGACATTCCGTGGCGACTGACCCAGTGAAGGAAGGAGAGTCCTATCGAACAGACCTTGTGTCCGTCCACCCAAGCTCCCTGCATGGACGGATCCTTGTAGGCGGTCACACCGCACTCCGCGAGGGCACTGATAGACCAGTCCTCCAGTCTGCCGATGATTTCTCTGATGCTCTGTTCCTCTATCGCCCACTTGATGATGGGATATGCGACCAACTGACCCGGGCCGTGCCAGGTGATGCCCCCGCCTCTGTCGGTCAGGGATGTCGGGTAGCCTTGCACTTCGACACCGTCCCTGACCGCTTTTGGCCCGACGGTGACGACCTCTGGATGCTCGACCATGATGACGGTGTCAGGAATCTCATCCTCGATCCTCTGCTGCTGCATCTGCTTCATCGCCTCAGCCATGACATGATGCTCGACGACACCGGCTCTGAGGATCCTCAACTCGTTCATCCTATCACTCAGCTGATGTGTATCGCGTGACCCAGCGTCTTCAGAACGCTTTCGTGGAAGGCCTCTGACATGGTTGGATGTGCGTGTACTGTCCCGGCCACGTCCTCTAGCAGTGCGCCCATCTCGAGTGCGAGGACGAACTCAGCATGCAACTCCGCTACATGGGTTCCGACCGCCTGCACCCCGAGGATGACGTGGTCAGACTCCCTCGCAGTGACTCGGATGAATCCCCCTGTCTTCTCCGCCTCTATGCTGAGCGCCCTGCCGCTTGCGGCCAGTGGGAACTTGCCGACTATGATTTGCTCGCCACGCTCTTCCGCCTCGTCTGGCGTCAGGCCGACAGAGATAATCTCCGGCTCAGTGAAGACGATGGCAGGAATCGCGACCTTGTCGAACTCGCGCTGGTGCCCGGCGATGATCTCTGCGACCATCTCACCCTCGGCGCTGGCCTTGTGTGCGAGCATCGGCTCACCCGCCACATCGCCGATGGCATAGACTCCCGGAACGGATGTGCGGCACTGCCTGTCGATCCTGATGAAGCGACCTGCGGCGTCCATACGAACTCCGGTGTTCTCCAGTCCCCAGCCCTTGGTGTGGGGCTTGCGGCCCACAGTGACAAGCACCCTGTCGACCTTGACCGAGTGCTCCGCGCCGTCCTTCTCGAAGGTGAGCTCCACCTTCCTCGCCGCTCCCTTGCCCTTGATCTCGGCACCGCGCGCCAGAGCGTTGGTGTGTACGACCACTCCGTGCTTCTTGAGCCAGATTTCCAGCGGCCTGCGGAGTTCGCTGTCCATGATTGCGAGGATACAGTCGAGTCCTTCGACAACTGTGACCTCTGTCCCGAGCTTGGCCAGCGCACAGCCCAGTTCGAGCCCGATGTAGCCGCCGCCTACGATGGCGACGCTCTTGGGCAGGCTATCGAGATCGAGCGCGCCTGTCGAAGAGAGAATGAACTCCTCGTCGCACGGCATGAAAGGCAGGTCGATGTGGCTCGAACCGGTCGCAATGATGACGTTCTCGGCCTCGATGCCGACCGTGCCGTTTGAGGTCTCGACGTTGCAGTTCTTCGGCCCCTCAAAGGTCGCCCATCCCTTGACCAGCTCGGCACCGGCGCCCTTCAGCAGACCCTCCACGCCCTTGTTCAGGCGCTCCACGATATCGTCCTTCCACGACACTAGGGCTGCCATGTCGACTTCTGGCTTGCCACTCACAGAGAGTCCCATATGACCGCCCTCGGAGGAGTGCTGCCGGAGCGACTCGAAGCGCTCTGCTGCGTGGATGATGGCCTTGCTGGGGATGCAACCGCGGATGAGGCAGGTACCGCCAGCCTTGTCACCCTCGACCACTATCGTCTTCAGTCCGAGCTGCGCGGCCCTGATTCCGGCCACATAGCCACCGGGCCCCGCTCCGACGACCAGCACATCGCACTTGCGTGACTCGCCCATTCCGCACCTCACATGAAGATGAGCGCAGGATGCTCGAGCATTCTCCTCAGGTGCTGTACCAGTGCTGCGCCATCGGCCCCATCGACGACCCGATGGTCGAACGAACTTGATAGATTCATGATTCTGCGTACGACGATTTGACCGTCCTTGGCCACAGGCATGTCTCTCGCCTTGTGAACTCCGAGTATGGCGACCTCGGGGTGGTTGATGATGGGGGTGGCCCCGAGACCACCGTCGCGCCCGAGGCTGGTAATCGTAAAGGTCGATCCCGTCAGGTCGTCGAGACTCGCCGTGCCGTCGCGAGCAGCGCCAGCGACCCTGTGCAGCTCGGCCGCCGCCTGCCAAGAGTCCATGGCCTCGACGTGCTTGACCACGGGGACGTACAGCCCCCTCTCGGTCTGAGTGGCTATGCCGATGTGAACGGCACCGTGGCGGGACACCACTCCAGTTTGATCGTCGTAGTGGGCGTTGCACTCAGGGTGATCCGGCATTATCTTTGATAATGCCAGCATGATGAAGGGCAGGTAGGTCAGCTTGGGTTGACTCTCGTCGCGCGAGGCGTTGAGCATCTGCCTCAGCGCCTCGAGCTCGGTGACATCGGCCTCCTCGAAGTACGAGAAGTGAGGGATACTGCTCTTGCTGATGGCCATCTGCTCGGCGATCTTCCTGCGCAGACCGACCACCTTGACCTCGGTTACGTCGGTGCGCTTGGTCGAGTAGGCAGAGGGCGCAGCCCCTGATACCGCCCCGTCGGCTGCGATGAAGGCGTCAAGGTCGGCGTGACGGACTCTTCCGGCGGGACCCGATCCCCTCACTTGAGCTAGGTCCACTCCCGC
>CAZSPJ010000106.1:0-3040 GCA_964608795.1 uncultured Candidatus Poseidoniales archaeon
CGGCCGATTGCGCTTCTGCTGTCACAAAACCCGAAGCCACGGGCTGCAGAGGAGGAATGATTAGTCCCTCGGGACTATCACTACTAGGACTCCATCGGCCCGGATGTGCACTGATTCTCCCGAGCCGACATTGTGGAGTCCTTCCGTAGACAGACTCATCGGCGCACCATCCAATTCCCACCGGGCACCATGAAGGTGCACGCTCAGACAGGGGCTCAGCGCGAACACGGAGAACTCGCCCCCCGATTTCACCGTGAACTCGCGCTCGCCGTCCTGCGGGTGAACGCGATGGGTCACCGAGTCCTCGTGGTGCAGTCGTATGGCTGCCCCAGGAGGTGCCTCACACAGCGCCGCCCAGCTCCCGAGGAAGTGGCTTGTCGAACCTCCGTCCGAGCCGACGATGTCGATCTCGGTGTAGCCGCGCTCGATGAGCAGTGAGAGGGACTTGGCCAAGTCGCTGCTCGACTGGTCGGCGAGCTCGTGGGTTCGGTCTCGCCATCTGTTGGAATCGGTAGAATCGAGGTCCCCGAGGACCTGCTCGATTTCATAGCCCGCCTCAGCGGCCCTGTCAGCCCCTCCATCGACCCCGAAGCAGTTAGCGCCCTCGATAAGGCCCTCGAAGACGGTTGCCGAGGGCTGTTGGCCGTTGCACCAGAGCAGCGCGCGCAATTCATCACCTCTTGCGGGCGGTGACTTTGCCCTCGAGCACGAGATCGACGTCGTTCAGTTCGATTGTCGGCTTCAGCATGACCCCTCGCATGTGGATGCCCACATTTGCCGAGCCCCCGAGGGCGGAGTTGTCGCCGAACCCGAAGTAAGCCGAACCGCGGACCACCTGGTCTTCGAGTCTGTTTCCGGTCATCCTCGCCCTCGAGTTCATTCCGAAACCGAACTCAGCCACCGTATTGACCAGTCCGGCCCTAGACGGGCGCAGACCGACCTTGGCCTCGTCGAGGATCTCCTCGACGCTCTCTGCCAACTCACCGCCAGAGATACTGACCACCATGCCCTCCTCGACTAGGAAGGTGAGAGGTTCGTCTAGCAGGCTGCCCTCCCATGAGCCGTCGATGACGATTTTGCCGCTCAGGGTCTGTTCCTTGGGCAAAACGAAGACCTTGCCGGCCGGTAGGTTGGTCACCTGTCCGGGCCGGTTGCATATGCCGTTGTCCTCGAGCACCCAGCGAGCCCCGGTCCGAAAGGTCACATCGGTGCCCGCCGGACTCGTCACCCTGACGTCGCGCCGGCGTCGTAGCATCGGATTCAGTCCCGAGATTTCCTTCTGCAGTGCGTTGTAGTCAGCGGTCATGCCGCCCATCGCCATCATCTCCTCGTCGATTCCGGGCATCGAAGCAATCCTAGCTCCCTCACGAGAGGCAGTCAGTCGGGCACGGGTGTGAGTCAGTGAGTGGCGAGTGGCGAGCAGTACGACGTTCTGGCGGCGCATCAGATCGCCGACTGAAGCAGGGGGCTCGTTGCCCTGCCTGTGTCTACGCGGCATCATCATCATGAGTATACGGTCAGTGACTTCCGAGGCGGCCTCGTACAGCGAGCGCCCGACCTCGGAAGTCAACGGGTCGGTAACCACCAGCACGTGCTCGTGCGGTCGCACCTGCATACACGTCCTCACCACCGAACGGGCCGCGGTGAGCATCGCCTCCTCACGCTCGGTGTCTTCACCAATGGAAACATCGGACTCCTCGGCCATCGCTCCTCGACGCGTGATGAGAGTTCTGTTATTCAACACCACTACGTAATGTCAAACCAATTCACCAAGGCAGTCATAGGTGAAGGTGGGCTGCGCAGAGTGATGGAAGGCGTCCAGACGGTGCGTCTCGTAGCCGCACTTGCGGTAGCTGCTATGCTCGCCGGGGGCTGGATGATGAACGCGCCGCTGGACGATATCGCAGATGACGGTGGGACTGATGGTGATATGATGCCAGTCTCTACCGAGGGCGACTCCGCAGAAGAGGGTGAGCCAGAACTCAGGCGAGGAGAGAAAGAGGACGATTCCGAATCCACCCTGCCGCAAAGGCTCCTGGCTGGAGGAGCGGGTGCTCTGGGGTCGCTCGTCCTCGGATCGTTCATGCTCGAGTTCGTGAAAGTGACCGTTCTAGTGGCGCTTGTCTCGCCAATGCTCGCGAGGATGAAGAGCAATCGAGAGGACATGCTCACCCGCGGTCGTCTGCTCGGTTACCTAGAGGCGAACGCCGGAATCCACTTCTCCGCACTGCGCGACGCCCTCGGTCTCGCCAACGGGGTGACGGCGTACCACCTGCACACTCTGGAATCAACCGGTCAGATTATCTCGTGGAGGGACGGCAAACTTCGCCGCTATGCAATATCCAGTCTGTCCAAGGAGGAGATCAGTCGAATTAGGAACCCAATCGCCGGGACTCGCCTCGCCATACTCGAGGTGTTGGCCGAATCTGGCAACATAGGTCTGTCGGGCACCGATATCCGCTTGAAGTTGGAGATCTCGAGGCAGCTGCTGAGCCACCACCTCAACGAGCTGCGCAACGGTGAGATGGTCGAGGCTGCCTCGGAGGCACGTCGCCCCAATTGGAGACTGTCTGACAGCGGGATGGACGCACTGGTCACTTCCAGAGAAGTAGCACGAATCGAGGCCGCAGCCTGAATACCCTCTGATTCAGATGATGTTCTCTACGATCTCGTCCATGTTCTGGCCTCGTCCGCAGTATGAGCAGCGTATCTCTAGCGGCTCGATGTTGACCACACACAACTTGTGCGGCAGCGGCTCACGGGCGTTCTGGGTTATGCAGTTCCAGAACGAGCAGCGGGCGATGTTGACCAGATCTTTCCCGAGTTCTGCCTTCAGCTTCTCGTCTATCGCGTAGTTTCGGATGATAGCGACGCTCGCCGCGGGAGCGATTAGCGCGAGTCTGTCGAGCTCCTCCTGACTGAGCTCGCGGTCCTCAATCTTCAGCACGTCCTTGCGCCCGAGTTTGGCGCTCGGCACGTTCATCACCATCGAGATTGGGTTAGAGCGCCCGATGTCCAGCCTGAGCATGCGCAGGACCTG